>NZ_KV831355.1:0-42464 GCF_001837075.1 Staphylococcus sp. HMSC063F05 | reverse complement strand
CAGGTGTTGTCACTTCACGTACAATCTCTGCGAGCCAAGCTGCTTCATATAACTATATTCACTAATCATATGTGATTAATAATATACTGATATTTAAAGCATTAAACTAACATTGTATGATGTTGTTTAATGCTTTTTTATTTCTAATAAGTTTAGTATCAATAAGTTTTGTAATTGCTGTGTATCAAATGTTAGAATTTCTAAAAAATGGAACGCAATATTATGCTGTTTGGACGACCGATACATTTTTTGATATGGTTCACTAGTGCTTTTTCAGGCTGCTTCAATAGTTTATGAGATATAATGCTGTTTTCTTATTTCAGAAAATTCTAACTATTGTTATAATATAAAGTACTTACTAATTAAATTATTTTAATGAGGAGGCATAGCATGGAAATGTCAGAAAGGCTAGCTTCAATTCCTGATAGCTACTTTGGCAAAACAATGGGCCGTATAGTTGAACATGGTCCTTTACCACTTATAAATATGGCAGTTGGAATTCCAGATGGAGAAACGCCAAAGGGTATTATCAATCATTTTTCAGAGGCGCTATGTATTCCAGAAAATCAAAAGTATGGTCCATTTCACGGCAAAGATGCCTTTAAACAAGCTATTGTTAACTTCTACCAAAGACATTACGATGTTGAATTAGACAAAGAAGATGAAGTTTGTATTTTATATGGGACTAAAAATGGTCTTGTTGCATTACCTACTTGTGTTGTTAATCCTGGTGAAATTGTACTTTTACCTGATCCGGGATATACAGATTATTTAGCGGGGGTCATGTTAGCTGATGCTAAGCCACTCCCTTTAAAATTGTCGCCACCAAATTATTTGCCGAATTGGAATACTATAAGTGCTAAAGTTCTTGAGAAGACTAAGCTAATTTATTTAACATATCCCAATAATCCTACCGGTTCGACAGCGACACAAGATGATTTTGATGAAGCGATTCATCGTTTTAAAGGTACTCAAACAAAGATAGTTCATGACTTTGCATATAGTGCTTTTGGATTTGACGCCAAAAATCCAAGCATATTAGCTTCTAAAAATGCAAAAGATGTTGCTATCGAGATATTCTCTTTATCTAAAGGTTATAATATGTCAGGCTTTCGTGTTGGGTTTGCTGTTGGTAATAAAAAAATGATTCAAGCGTTAAAGAAGTATCAAACTCATACAAATGCAGGTATGTTTGGAGCACTTCAAGATGCTGCTACGTATGCACTCAATCATTATGATGAGTTTTTAGAAAAGCAAAATGAAATATTTAGACGTAGACGTGATAATTTTGAATCACAACTAAAACATGCACATTTACCGTTTGTTCACTCTAAGGGAGGTATTTACATTTGGTTACATACACCCCCGGGTTATGATAGTGAAGCATTCGAACAGTTGTTATTAAAAGAAAAGTCAATTTTAGTTGCACCTGGTAAACCATTTGGTGAAAATGGTAATCAATATGTGAGGGTTTCATTGGCGCTCGATGATAAACAATTAGAAGAAGCGGCGAATCGCTTAACACAATTACGGTATTTGTATGAAAGATAAAGGAGTTATAAAATGACTAAAATTAAATTAATGGGTGTCAGAGAAGAAGATGAACATTATATTGAAATGTGGTCACAACAACATGAAGTGGAAGTGGATATGTCGAAAGAACAGTTAACTGAAGACAATGTCCAATCTATTGAAGGATTTGATGGACTATCATTGTCTCAAACATTACCATTATCAGAAACAATTTATAATAAATTAAATCAACTTGGAATTCGGCAGATCGCTCAACGAAGTGCTGGATTTGATGGTTATAATTTAGAGTTAGCATCTAAATATGGTCTTATTATATCTAATGTGCCTTCCTATTCACCTCGAAGCATTGCTGAGTTTACCGTGACTCAAGCCATCAATATTGTACGTCACTTTAATCATATTCAAAGAAAAATGAGATTGCACGATTTTAGGTGGGAAGCATCAATTTTATCTCAATCAATCAAAGATTTAAAGGTAGCGGTTATTGGCACGGGACATATTGGTGGCATTGTTGCACAAATATTCTCAGAAGGATATCTATGTGACGTTGTAGCGTATGATCCTTTTCCAAGTGAACATGTGAAACCTTACGTTACCTATAAACAAAGTATAAATGAGGCAATTAAAGAGGCAGATATTGTCACAATACATATGCCGTCAACACAATATAACAATTACCTGTTTAATGAAAACATGTTTCAAATGTTTAAAAAGGGTGCTGTGTTTGTAAATTGTGCTAGAGGATCCTTAGTAGATACCAAGGATTTGTTATCTGCAATAGAGCAAGGTCAAATTAAAGGTGCAGCACTTGATACTTATGAATATGAAATTGGAGTATATACGACAGATAGAAGTGAAGAAGGTTTGAATGACCCACTTTTAGAGGAATTAATTACTAGAGAAGATATTATTGTTACACCGCATATAGCATTTTATACTGAAGAGGCAATCAAACATCTTATTTTTGATGCTTTAGATGCAACAATGGAAGTATTAAATACTGGCACGACGGAGTTAAGAGTAAATTAAAAAGCATAAAGGGTAATGAGAAGCATTCCCTTTATGCTTTTTAACGTTAGCAATTATTTAACATCATAACCTTGTTCTTCAATTGCTTCTTTCATATTTTCAAATGTAACTTTTGAATCATTATACTCAACGCGTACATGATTTTCATCTAAATTTACTTCAGCACTTGATACGCCATTTAGTTTAGCTAGTGCCGATTCTACGGCGTTTCTACAATGTTCGCAACTCATTCCTTCAACTTTTATGATTTTTTGTGTCATAATTATCACTCCTTTTTACTCCGCATATTACATATTATCATAAAGCTTAAATGTAAATTTTTAAAGCTTTATGTATAGATTGTTTAGAAAGTAAATCATTTTGTAAGATATTTATCATCATCTTATATATGCTATAGTTTCATTTTTTTCAGTCTTAATGCATTCATAACTACGCTAACAGAACTTAATGCCATAGCAGCACCGGCAATCCAAGGTGCTAATAAACCACAAGCAGCTATTGGGATGCCAGCTACGTTATATCCAAATGCCCAAAATAAATTTTGTCGAATATTTTTAATCGTAGCTTTACTTGCTTTGATAGCTTTTGGAACTAATAGCAAGTCACCACCAAGAATCGTAATATCTGCAGCTTCAATCGCTACCTCAGCTCCAGTGCCTATAGCCATTCCAATATCGGCTTTTACAAGTGCAGGCGCATCATTAATTCCATCACCGACCATGGCAACCTGTTTACCTTTGTCTTGTAATAAAGAGATTTGATGTGCCTTTTCTTCGGGCAACACTTCTGCAATTACATGTTCAATGCCAACTTGTTTGGCGATGGTTTGAGCTGTTCGATTGTTATCACCAGTCAGCATAACCACGTCGATATTCATATTTCTTAGTTCTTTTATCGCTTGTTTAGCATCATTTTTTACTGTATCAGCAACAGCAATGATTCCATTAATTTGATTATCCACGGCAATCATCATTGCCGTTTGACCTAAATGTTCATAGTGATTTAATTGGTCATTTAATTTATTACTAATAGATATATTGTAATCGTTCATTAATTTTCGATTGCCCACAAGGATTTGTTGTTGATGAATCGTAGCTTTAATACCATGTCCCGGAATTGATTTAAAAGTGTCATTATCAAGTAAATTAAGACCTTTATCTTTAGCATAAGTAACAATAGCATCAGCAAGAGGATGTTCTGAAGCATTTTCAGCACTTGCTAAAAGTTGTAATGTATCATTGTCACCAACATAATCAGTTACTACAGGTTGACCATTAGTAATTGTGCCTGTTTTATCTAGCACGATTGTATCAACATAATGTGCACGTTCTACAAATTGGCCTCCTTTGAATAATATGCCATTTTCTGCAGCACGTCCTGTACCTACCATAATAGATGTAGGCGTTGCTAAACCAAGTGCACAGGGACAAGCAATAACTAAAACAGATATTGCTGAAACAAGTGCAGGTTCAAATTGCCCGGGGTGAACGAATATAATCCATATGATAAAAGTAATAACCGCAATGCTAACTACAATCGGAACAAAATATCCAGAAATAATATCAGCTAAGCGTTGAATCGGTGCTTTAGAACTTTGAGCATCCTCAACCACTTTAATTATATGTGATAATGCAGTATCACCACCTACTTGAGTTGCTTCAATCATGATTGAACCATTTTTATTCATGGTAGAACCAATCACTGAATCGCCACTACTTTTTTCAACAGGTATAGACTCACCAGTTAGCATGGATTCGTCAATAGAAGTATCACCTTTAGTGACTTTGCCATCTACAGGTATCTTTTCGCCGGGTTTTATTAGTAAAGTATCTCCGACTTTAACTTTATCAAGTGGAAGCATAATTTCTTTATTTTCTTTAATTACTCGTGCTTCTTTCGCTTGTAAATTTAACAATTCGCTTAATGCATTGGTAGTCTGTGATTTGGCACGTGCTTCTAAATATTTACCAAGAAGAATTAACGTAATTAAAATAGCACTTGTTTCAAAATATAAATGCGGGTGATGTGTTTGATGTGTGAGCCACATCATCATTTCATAAATGCTATAAAAATATGCGGCACTGGTACCAACAGCAACCAATACATCCATGTTAGCTGAACCATTTCGCAAATTTTTATACGCGCCAACGTAAAATTGCCACCCAATAATAAATTGGACAGGTGTTGAAAGAATTAATTGTACCCAAGGATTGACCAAAATGGATGGAATGGAAATAGGTGAGATATGCACCACCATTACTAATAATAGTGGCAACGATAAAATAGCTGAAATGATTAATTTATTGCGTTTATGTTTTAACTCTTGTTTTTTACGATTTGATTGCGCTTTTGATGAAGTTTTAGTTTCAGCATCGTATCCAATATTTTGAATACGCTTAATTAATGCTTCCGTGTTCGTAGCACTAGGGTAATATTTGATGAGTGCTTGTTCGGTAGTTAAGTTTACTGTTGCCTGTTGTACACCTTGCGTTTGATTTAGAACCTTTTCTATACGATTAGAACATGCAGCACATGTCATACCATTTATATTTAATTCTACTTGCTCAACTGCAACATCATAGCCGAGACTTTGAATTTGCTCTACAAAATCTTCGAGATGATAATCGTCAGACTCATAGTCGATAGTTGCTTTTTCAGTAGTCAGATTCACTTTAGCTTGAACATGATTCATACGATTCAATTTCTTTTCAATACGATTTGAGCACGCAGCACATGTCATACCAATAATATCCAAAGTCAACGTTGTATTCGCCATCTAAATGCCTCCATTTCACATCTAATGTACCCCCTATAGGTATACAAGTCAACTACTTAGCTTATATATTATGGGATAGTATTATGTGTTACCTTTAAGAAAAATTAATCAATAAATCTATATAGGTATAAATAATTAATGGATAAAATAACAAAATACATCGTTTTAATTTATTAACAGGAAACATTGCATAACATCATGTTTTTATCTTTTTCTCAATTAGCATGACATAAATGTTAAAAAAAGTCAGAAGGATTTAGATCTTCAAAATTAATATTATGATAATTATTGAAATGATCGATTTTGATATCTTCAATTATTTTTCCACTTTTGATTTGTTCGAAATAATGATTTGCACAATGTATAACATCATATTCATTGAACGTTTTGATTAAGCCGATGATTATTAATGATAATATAATACCCTTAAGTATTTTTCTCATAGGATACAACTCCTTTATTGAATTATATATGAGTGTACATTTTTTTATGATGATAAACATGCGTCTATAGAATGGATATTGACTCATCCCTTAGTTTGATTAAACAATAGCATATTAGATTTTCTAATATAATTACTGTACGTGTTTGATGATAAAACTTTATGGGAATTTAAATGTAAAACATAAAGTGAGGTAATGAAAAGTGAATTTATTAAAATTTCACAACAAAATCAAAGGATATACTCAAAATAGACAACCAGGTATTGAAGCGGATATGGAACCTAAACCCATTGCAGAATTAGAAGAATATAAAGCAGCAGGAAAGTTAGAGAATAAAGTTGCTCTAATAACAGGAGGAGATTCAGGTATTGGACGTGCGATAGCAATACTATATGCTAAAGAAGGGGCAAATGTTGCTATTGGTTATTATGACGAACATCAAGATGCCGAAGACACAGTTAATCGACTTCAAGAAATGGGTGTAAAAGCTAAAGCTTATGCTCATGACTTAAAAGATGAAAAGCAATCTCAAAAGTTAATCAAAGATGTCATAAATGACTTCGGTAGTTTAAATATATTAGTAAATAATGGGGGCGTGCAATTTCCACGCGATCATTTTGAAGATATCACTCCACAACAAGTGAAAGAAACTTTTATGACGAATATTTTTGGTATGATGTTTTTATCCCAATCAGCAGTACCTTACCTATCTGAAGGAGATACAATTATAAACACTACAAGTGTCACAGCATATAGAGGATCGGGGCATCTCATTGATTATTCAGCTACAAAAGGTGCCATAGTATCGTTTACCCGTTCTCTTGCTACTACTTTAATGGAAAAGGGAATTCGCGTTAACGCCGTTGCGCCCGGCCCAATCTATTCACCTTTAATTCCTGCGACATTTGATGAAGAAAAAGTAGAACATCAAGGTGACAAAACGCCGATGGGTCGTCGTGGACAACCAGCAGAACTTGCACCTTCTTATGTCTTCTTAGCAACACATGCAGATAGTTCCTATATTACTGGTCAAGTCATTCATGTCAATGGTGGCGATTTTATCACATCTTAATAAAATTAATAGCGCTACTTGGAGCTGATGTTTAGCATTCTAAGTAGTGCTAAATTTTTGAGAAAAGATTAGTTGAAATTAAACGACTTTATAGATGTAATATGACGAGAAGATGGGTGAAAAGAGTATCATTTTTAATAGATTTGATTCTATTAGACGTCTATACAATAATCGAATAAATGTTTACGTTCAATGATAGTAACGTAAGAATAAGGCCATGAAGCGATTAATTTTAAAAAATTCCCTTGATAAGCATAAGTTAAATGAGATATTTAAACATAGATAATGTTAAAACTGTAAATTTATTTATAGAAAGCGAGAGTTATACGGTTCTAAAAGTCAGTTACTTTAAAATGAAAGCGTTTGCAAATATATAAGCTTACATAGTAAAATAATACAAAGGTTATGGCGAAGAAAAATCTTTAAAATAAAAGAAGATGACAAGTCATACCTTTATGCACAAAGGATGGTAGAAATGATAAATTCATAGGGGGTAATTAGAATGGTAGTACCTTTCAAAAATGAACCTGGTATTGATTTTTCAGTACAGACAAATGTTGAGCGTTTTAATGAAGAATTAAGGAAAGTAAAAGCGCAACTAGGACAAGATATACCACTTGTGATTAACGGAGAAAAACTTACTAAAACTGATACTTTTAATTCAGTGAATCCTGCGAATACATCACAGCTCATTGCGAAAGTGTCTAAAGCAACGCAAGATGATATTGAAAAAGCTTTCGAATCAGCAAATCATGCGTATCAATCATGGAAGAAGTGGTCGCATAAGGACCGTGCAGAATTACTGTTACGTGTAGCCGCAATTATCCGTCGTCGAAAAGAGGAAATTTCCGCTATTATGGTTTATGAAGCCGGCAAGCCTTGGGATGAAGCAGTTGGAGATGCAGCTGAGGGTATTGATTTTATAGAATATTATGCAAGATCAATGATGGAACTTGCAGATGGTAAGCCAGTATTAGACAGAGAAGGTGAACATAATCGCTATTTTTATAAACCTATTGGTACAGGCGTGACAATTCCACCATGGAATTTTCCATTTGCAATTATGGCTGGTACAACCTTAGCCCCTGTTGTTGCAGGTAACACTGTATTATTAAAGCCTGCTGAGGATACAGTTTTGACTGCTTATAAATTAATGGAAATATTAGAAGAAGCAGGTTTACCCCAAGGTGTTGTAAATTTTGTTCCTGGTGATCCAAAAGAAATTGGAGATTATTTAGTCGACCATAAAGATACACATTTTGTCACATTTACAGGATCCCGAGCTACAGGTACACGTATTTATGAACGTAGTGCTGTAGTGCAAGAAGGACAACAGTTTTTAAAACGTGTTATTGCAGAGATGGGTGGCAAAGATGCGATAGTTGTAGATAATAATGTAGATACAGATTTAGCGGCTGAAGCAATTGTTACATCTGCTTTTGATTTCTCTGGTCAAAAATGCTCTGCGTGTTCTCGTGCCATAGTCCATCAAGACGTACATGATGAAATATTGGAAAAAGCAATTCAATTAACTCAAAAATTAACTTTAGGTAATACTGAAGAGAACACATTTATGGGGCCAGTAATTAATCAAAAACAATTTGATAAAATCAAAAATTATATTGAAATTGGTAAAAAAGAAGGCAAACTAGAGACTGGTGGTGGAACAGATGATTCTACCGGTTATTTCATTGAACCAACGATTTTCTCCGGACTACAATCTGCGGATCGTATCATGCAAGAAGAAATTTTTGGACCAGTCGTAGGCTTTATTAAGGTCAAGGATTTTGATGAGGCTATTGAAGTAGCTAATGATACTGACTATGGTTTGACAGGCGCTGTAATTACTAATCATCGTGAACATTGGATTAAGGCTGTGAATGAATTTGATGTAGGTAACCTTTACTTGAATAGAGGTTGTACAGCTGCAGTAGTGGGTTATCATCCATTTGGTGGATTCAAGATGTCTGGTACAGATGCTAAAACAGGAAGTCCAGATTACTTACTTAATTTCTTAGAACAAAAAGTTGTTTCTGAAATGTTTTAATTTATATATAACATGTCGTTGTAATGTGCGTGAATGAGGGAGATGACTTATAGCCACTTTACAACGACTTTTTAGTTTGGAAAGGAAATAATTATTGCAATTGATAGAAGAACGTTTATTCATATAGTTAATATTTTCATCAATATTAACTATATGAATAAACGTTTAAAATAATGTATTGTTCACAAAAAAGACATACATCCTGTTAATTGGTTATTGTAAAAAAGTAGTTTAAGGCATATTCTGTTGTTAAATGATAATGATTATTAATTAGAGAGTGTGAACAATATGATTAGTGTAAACAATGGGGTAAAAAATAAAAAATATAAAGTGAAGCATATAGGGATTTCAAATAAAAATATGTTGTATCGTTTAGGGGCATTAGGCTTAAACATTGGAAGTGAAATTAGCATCAAACAGAAATGTTTACTCAACGGTCCTAGCGTTGTTGAAGTAAATGGTCAACATTTAAGTTTACGACAACGTGATGCACGACTCATAACATTAGAGGAGTAGTTATAATGACTCAAAGCTACTGTATTCTTGGAAACCCTAATGTAGGCAAAACATCATTATTTAATGCGTTAACCGGTTCTTACGAATATATAGGTAACTGGAGTGGCGTAACCGTTGAAAAGAAAGTAGGAAAATTGAAAGATAATGTAGGTGATTTAGTTGATTTACCGGGCATTTATGATTTATCACCTATTTCTAAAGATGAGACGGTTGTCACAGATTATTTAATGTCAACGTCATTCACAGGAATGATTAACATTATTGACGCATGTCAGCTTAAAAGAAATCTTAATCTTACAATACAGTTGATGGAACTCAACAAACCTATGATTATTGGTTTAAATATGATAGATGTTGCAACACAAAGAGGTATTAAAATTAACTATCAAGCTTTGATGAGAAAATTAAAAGTACCGGTATTTCCAATTGTTGCTAGAAAGGCAAAGGGGACACATAGTCTTTTAGGAGAGCTTAATTATTTAGAACCACATCAACGTCGTGCATTTAAGATTAATTATGGGACTGAAATTGAAACTGCAATTCAACAAATTTGTTCAATTATCAAACAGGATAATATGTATCCAACAGAACGTTTACGTTTTATAGCCATACAGTATTTAATAGACAATGTTCAAATTTATCAAGAACTCGATGCCATGATTTTAGAACAGTTAGAACCCATTAAGCGAAAGTTAAGTAACGCGACAGAACAATCAACACGCCAAAGAATTGAAGCTGTGCGAAATGATTACATTAATCAGCTATTGGAAGATATCGTAGAATATCCCGAAGAGGATAAACAATTCTTTACTTCAAAAGTGGATCGATTATTATTAAATAGATATCTAGGTATACCTATATTTTTAGGTATTATGTGGCTTATTTTTCAAACAACCTTTACATGGATAGGAACACCATTATCTGATCAATTAGACGCTTTTATAAGTGGTCCTTTATCAGAATGGATTAAATCTGTTATGAATACATTACATATTACGTCGTTTCTTCAAGATCTTATTACAGATGGTATTATCGCTGGTGTGGGTTCTGTATTGGTATTTGTACCACAAATTGTTGTGTTATTCTTTTTTATTTCTTTATTAGAAGATTCAGGTTATATGGCAAGAATAGCTGTATTAATGGATAAAACAATGGAATCTATAGGTTTAAGTGGAAAATCATTTATTCCTATGATTATTGGATTTGGATGCAATGTACCAAGTATTATGGCAGCAAGAAGTATAGAGAATGAGAAAGAACGTTTGATTACAATATTGGTTGCACCCTTCATGTCATGTTCAGCACGCTTACCGGTTTATGCACTTTTTGTAGGAGCGTTCTTTTCAGCACATCAATCACTAGTTGTATTAAGCTTATATATTTTAGGTATAGTTGTCGCTTTACTAGTAAGTACGTTATTGAATAAATTGATATTAAAAGATAATCAGTCTGTTTTTATTGTGGAGTTACCGACATACCGTGTTCCATCATTTAAAACACTTTGGCGCAGTACTTGGGAAAAAGCAAAAGGTTTTGTCAAAAAAGCAGGTACCTTTATTTTTGGTGGTTCAGTCGTTATTTGGACACTCACATACATCGGTCCGCACGGTGTTAATGTCCCGATTAATCAAAGTTTTATGCATATGATTGGTCAAGGGTTCGCGAATTTAATTGCACCTTTAGGATTTGGCTCTTGGCAGGCAGGAGCAACTTTAATACCTGGCTTTCTTGCTAAAGAAGTGATTATCAGTTCTATGGCTATTTTATACTCTTCTAGCGAAAGTGGTTTAACACAAGTCATTCAACAGCAATTCACCCCACTTTCAGCTTATGCATTCATGATTTTTATTTTACTTTACGTTCCTTGTATTTCAACAGTCGCTACGATTCGTAAAGAGACAAGTTCTTGGAAATGGACATTACTAGCGGTTGTTTATCCAATAGTAACAGCATATATATTAACGTTCGTATTCTATCAAGTTAGTCAATTATTTATATAAAGGATGAATTCGTCATGTTTATTTTAGTCAATACAATATTGTTCATAGCGATTTTTGGTTATACAGCAATGACATTAGTAAAATTCTTTAAACGTTCAAAAGAAGGTGATTGTGGTGGGTGTAAATCTAATTGCAAATGCGATACGAATACTTCATCTCATAAAAATAAATTAAATATTCCACATATTAAGTCATAGATAATTACAATAACAAACCTCTTTCATTCAGAAATGTATTTACGAATGAAAGAGGTTATTTGTATTAATAAAAATTTTGACATGTTAGTTCGATACAATAATGATTAAAAGTTTTAAAAAGTGATATACTACATGTAAAATGTATGTATATAAGTTTATTGCTAATGGGGAGGAATAAATGTATGAAGGGTAGCAAAAAATTAAATGAGTTACTAGAAGATAATCAGAAGAAACTAAAAAAATTATTTAAGTACGATCATAAAAAGGCTTTGGCGTTTACACCAGAGGATAGGGGAAAAGTTAAGGATAAGTTTGGTGTCTATGTGATTTTCGATGAGAAAAAACCAGTGTTTGTAGGTCAAACTGGAGGATATTCATCCACACATCAACCTATAAATAGTGATTTGTATACAAAATTAGGACAATACAATTCACGTTCAGAAACAGGTACGACTAAATTTAGAAAAGCTTATGCTCAAAATAAGGACTTAAATCCAAATCATTTAAAAGACATTACTGCAGATAAATACGGCCTCACTTTTCAATATATAAAAGTAAAAGACGAACCTGCGTTCATTAATGTTTTAGAAATTCTCGCATTAGAATATGCAAAAAATAAAGGGTATGAACTTTATAATTTTCAATAAATATAATGATATCTAATCAAAAGGGTGAGTTGGACTTTAAATTCTATATCTTGACCAGTCTGGGACGTAAATCAAAGTTCCAGACTTTCTTAAAGTATGACCTGTCGATAATTGACTTAATATATAAATGATGACATTTTTCAATTTTAGTTATCGTTAATGGTGTATCACATTCTATTCGAATGTTTATCCAATTTCATAAATATAGCAATTATCTATATTATAAAATTATGTTCAGAATAGAATGCGTTAGTTTATAAGGATATGACTAGAATGATATACACATTTAAGGAGTTGGAGAAATATGTATCAATCAATGTATGACTCGCCCGTTGGCTTATTGCAATTAATTACAAACGATGGCATCTCGTTGTCACATGTCTTATACCCTAATCAACATTTGAAAGGAATTAAAACAAAGGATACGTTAGATGTTTTTAAAGATACTAAAGCGTGGTTAAGAGAGTATTTTAAAGGGAATTATCCTGAGATAAAAGTACCGTTAGCACCAAAAGGCACTGATTTTCAACAGAAGGTATGGAATGAACTTCAGACAATTCGTTATAGAGAACTTAAAACATATGGAGAGATTGCTAAAACAGTAGGACGAGCAATGAATAAGCCAGCAATGTCTGCTCAGGCTGTAGGAGGTGCTGTTGGGAGTAATCCTATTTCTATACTTATACCATGTCATCGAGTGGTTGGTAAAGATGGAAATTTAACAGGATACGGAGGTACTTTAGACAACAAAATAAAATTATTAAAATTGGAAGAAATAGATATGACACATTTATACAGACCTAAAAAAACAACGAAACCTTGAGATACGTTATTGTATAGAATTGCTTTAGTTATTTGTCAATGTTGATCTATGGATAGGATTCGTTTTTATCTATGAATAGTAGGTAAACAGTATATAAATAGTAGAGGTCTATAATAGATGAAATGCACTATCTTGGGATTAAAAACCCCCTAAAAACAGCTATATGACGTTGTTTTTAGGGGGCAAGTATGAATAGTAAATTCGTTTCTTTCATTTTAAAAAATTAAAAAAGCAAAAGAATTGAGTTTAGATTATTCTGCTATATGATATTCACGAATATTGTTATCAATAGATTTTAAATAGAAAATGTCACGATCTGCATTTGATTTTTCAAGTTCATGATTCAATTCTAATTGGTCAAAGCGTTTGAAGAAATGTTCATATTCATCAACAGAAACCTCTATTCTATTATTTAATAAAAATTTGTGGCGCTCAACATCTAATTGCTCCTTGAATCCATCTACTAATGTTCCACTAAAGAACTCGCCTACAGAACCAGAACCATAACTAAAGAGACCAATCGTTTGTCCGCCTTTTAAATCACGTGTTTCTAATAAAGAGATGAGACTTAAATATAAGGACCCTGTGTAAATATTACCGACATAACGATTATAATCAACTGCATCTTGGTAACTAGAGTTAAGACGGTCTTGTGTAGTTTCATCGGCATGATTAATAATAGAATCTAAAGCTTTTTGTCCCATTTTGGTGAATGGTACATGGAAACATAGTGAAGCGAAATCAGCGAGTGTTTTATTATGGCGACGTGCATATTCATTCCAACTTTCTTGGAATGACTTGATATAGGCATCTTTCGACAATGCACCAGCAACTAAGGGATATTGATGACCCGTTGGACGCCAGAAATCATAAACGTCTTCAGTATATGCTACGGCATCATCATTAAGTTTTAAAATACTTGGGTTATGTGAAATCATCATTGCAACTGCACCGGCACCTTGAGTAGGCTCACCACCAGAATGAATACCATAACGAGCTGTGTCACTAGCAATGACAAGAACCTTTTCGTTAGGGCGTTGAGCAAGATAATCTTTGGCAAGTTGAATTGCAGGTGTTGCTGCATAACAAGCCTCTTTCATTTCAAAGCATCTTGCAAAGGGTTGAATACCTAAAAGATGGTGAATTTGAACGGCTGCTGCTTTGGCATTATCAATCGCAGACTCAGTTGCTACTATAACCATACCAATATTCTTTTTATCTTCTTCTGTTATAATATCTTTAGCAGCATTGGCTCCCATAGATACGATATCTTGATTCACTGGGCTCACAGTCATTTCAGTTTGACCAATTCCAATTAAAAATTTAATAGGATCGACTTGGCGCGCTTCTGCAAGTTTAGCCATGTCTACATAATATTTGGGTACATAGAAACTTATTTTATCTATACCTATATTCATAAGGTGTGACATCCTTTCATTTTTTGAAGTAGCACTAGTATCATACCAAAGAAAATTCGTTTTATACAATGAAATATAACAGACATGACCAGGAATATATAATAAATATGTAAGCGCTTTACAAAAATTGTGAAAAGTTTTGAATTATTTGAGTGCAAGACAATGTTAGCAGTTGATATTTAAAGCGAAAGTTAAAAGGTTACATTACTACAGTAATATAAAGATATTTTAAAGGAGTACATAAATGAAAAGTTTAGATAAAGGATTTAGACATTTAACACGAAAAGATAAATTAAAAAAACTTGTTGAATACGGTTGGCTAGATGATGAAAACTATGAAATATTACTTAATCATCCGTTAATTAATGAGGAAGTCGCAAACAGTTTAATTGAAAATGTCATTGGTCAAGGTGCACTACCAGTAGGGTTATTACCTCGAATTATAGTTGATGATAAAGAATATGTAGTACCTATGATGGTAGAGGAACCTTCTGTCGTAGCAGCAGCAAGTTATGGCGCAAAACTCGTTAATCAAAGTGGTGGATTTAAGACAATTTCAAGTGAACGTCTAATGATTGGACAAATTGTCTTTGATGATGTTGAAGACACAGGCACATTAGCTAACTCAATATATCAAATAGAATCACAAATTCATCAAATCGCTGATGAAGCTTACCCTTCTATTAAAGCAAGAGGTGGAGGATATCAACGTATTGAAATAGATACATTCCCTAATCATCGATTATTATCTTTGAAGGTTTTTGTTGATACTAAAGATGCTATGGGTGCTAATATGTTAAATACAATATTAGAAGCAATCACTGCACATCTAAAAGTTAAATTTTCAAATCAAAATGTTTTAATGAGTATTTTATCTAATCATGCGACAGCATCAGTAGTAAAAGTACAAGGGGAAATAGATATTGAAGATTTACATAGAGGAGAGAGAAGTGGCGAAGAGGTAGCACAACGTATGGAACGAGCGTCAGTTCTTGCACAAGTAGATATACATCGTGCTGCAACACATAACAAAGGTGTGATGAATGGTATACACGCTGTAGTATTGGCTACAGGCAATGATACAAGAGGAGTTGAAGCAAGTGCTCATGCATATGCAAGCAAAGATGGTCATTATAGAGGGATAGCTACTTGGGAATATGATCGCTCACGTAATAAATTGGTTGGAACTATTGAAGTTCCTATGACTTTAGCGACAGTAGGTGGAGGTACGAAAGTTTTACCTATTGCTAAAGCCTCATTAAATTTGCTTAATGTTGAAAATGCACAGGAACTAGGGCAAGTTGTTGCTGCTGTTGGATTAGCACAAAATTTCTCTGCATGTAGAGCGCTAGTGTCTGAGGGGATACAACAAGGACATATGAGTTTACAATATAAATCATTAGCGATTGTTGTAGGTGCAAAAGGCGAAGAAATTGCGCAAGTAGCTGAAGCGCTCAAATATGAATCACAAGCTAATACTACCAAAGCTCAAGAAATCTTGATGAATATAAGAAAGTCATAATTAAAAAGCCGTCAAACGGGTATATCTTGATATATAGCTTCAAGGATATACTTATTTGACGGTTTGTTTGATTTGATTAATAAATATAATTATAGTTTCGTGCAGACGATTTACTAATAATGCGTGTGCCGTAGCCTAATGGCACATTATAATTATATTCAGAAATTTTGATTTTTCCATTCTTATATACTTTTTCAACCACTGCTACGTGCCCATAATAGCCTCTCGTTGATTGCATAACAGCGTATTTTCGAGGCTTATGTCCAGTTGCATAACCAGATCGACGTGCATTGCTATACCAATTCTTAGCATTACCCCATCGATTTGATACAGGTTTACCTAATTGAGCACGACGTTTAAATGCCCACCAAGTGCATTGTTTTTTACCATAATAATTATGTGCAGCATGGGAAATATGCGTTTGTTCAATAGCTTGATATGAGAGTGTTCCAGTAAATGTAATCATTGTAGCGATAATAATACGAGATAATAATTTTTTGAATTTCATTTCTTTCTCCCAAAAAATGTATTTATTTAATGACAGTAATAATAATAGTATTTAAAAATGCGCTATACAATATAAGAAATGAATTATCAAAGTAAATGTAACATTAATGAAATATACATATTTTTATCGTAATAATCGTTTGAGTAAAAAAAGAGTGAGACTACATTCAAATAAAATGTAATCTCACTCAGGTACGAGATGATTAACTCCATGTATATAAGTATGCGTAAATGTTAAAGTCATGTCATAACATCAATTTATACTTTAGTGAATTGGTTGAAAACAGCTAGTGCCCGTTTGATACTCGTCACTGGTATGTTTTCCGGACATGGATGATTTCGAAAATATGTCAAGATTTCTTTTTGGCTCGTCACGTCTTTAGGGAAATTGATATCTTGATTAATCCAATCAACCAATTCACCTAATGGCGTGTCATCACCTAGGAAATTTTGCATAAATTCGTAAAAGCTCAATATCTCACCTCATAATATATTTTATGAGCCGACTTTTATTTTAACATATTTTCGTTTTTTAAAATACTTGAAAAACTAAATAAAATGTTTTGAATTATAGTTTTTAAATATATTAATCGCTAGAAAGGTCAATTTTGTTGTATAATTAAACTTACTATTGAATTATATCAAAACTAGGGGGATATGCATGGATATAAAACACATGAAATACTTTGTTGAAGTTGTCAAACAAGGTGGTATGACAAACGCTTCAAAATCCTTGTATATTGCGCAACCAACTATCAGTAAAGCAATTAAGGATATTGAAGCAGAGATGGCTGTCCCTTTATTTGACCGGAGTAAAAGAAGTTTAGTACTTACTGATGCAGGTAAAATTTTTTTCAAGAAATGTCAAGAAATCATCGCACTATATGATAATTTGCCCACTGAAATTAATAGTTTGTATGGTTTAGAAACAGGTCATATCACTATTAGTATGTCTGCAGTGATGAGCATGCGTAAATTTATTGGCGTATTAGGAGACTTTCATCAACTTTATCCGAATATTACGTACAACTTAATCGAAAGTGGTGGTAAGACGACTGAAAACCTTATACTTAATGATGAAGTGGATATTGGTGTGACAACATTGCCAGTAGATCATCAAAAATTTGAATGTATATCTTTAAACAAAGAAGAACTGACTGTAGTTTTAAATAAAGAACATCCTTTAGCACAAAAATCTTCTATTAAAATGGAAGAATTAGCTGATGAGAACTTCATTTTATTTAATGAAGATTTCTATCTCAACGATAAAATTATTGAAAATGCGAAGAATGCTGGATTCGTGCCGAACATGGCCTCACAAATCTCACAATGGAATGTGATTGAAAATCTTGTCATTAATCAATTAGGTATTTCCATATTGCCAGCCACTATAGCACAATTACTTAATGATGACGTCAAAATTGTACATTTGGAAAATGCACATACAACTTGGGAGCTTGGTGTCGTTTGGAAAAAAGATAAACGTTTAAGTCATGCTACAAATAAATGGATAGAATTTTTGAAAGAAAGATTATCCGAAGAATAATATAAATATAATAACAAACAATGCATTTAATAAAAGAGCGAAGTTGTTAAAGATGTGAAATAATATGTTTTTACAAAGTCATATTACAACGAAAACGTAGGGTTTTGAATTATAAATTAATTCTGCCCTACGTTTTTTTACTATCAATTAGTTCTCAGCACTATTAATTTGCTAGCGTTTTCATAGATTTAAGGAATATAAAATATCATGAATAAATATTTTTAATATATAATAGCAAACACTATAATAGAAAATGTCACTAAAAAAATACAGTAACAATTTGGACACATTTTTAGAAAGGGGTGTTGTTGATGGAAAAAGCAAAATTTGTCATTAAGTTAATACTTCAACTTGCCCTTATCATGCTTATTACTTTTATAGGCACAGAAGTTCAAAAATTACTTCATATACCTCTAGCAGGTAGTATCGTAGGGCTTATGCTTTTTTTCCTATTGTTACAATTTAAAATTGTACCTGAATCATGGATTAATGTAGGAGCAGACTTTTTACTTAAAACAATGGTTTTCTTCTTTATCCCATCAGTGGTAGGAATTATGGATGTTGCATCTAATATCACGATGAATTATATATTATTCTTTATTGTTATTATAATTGGTACATGCCTTGTAGCACTATCATCAGGTTATATCGCTGAAAAAATGCTAGAAAAAAGCAATACACGTAAAGGAACTGATCACTCATGAATGAATACTTACAAGCAGTTCTAATGATTTTGTTAACTATTGTTCTGTACTATGTTTCCAAAAAGATTCAAGATAAATACAATAATCCACTATTAAATCCAGCTCTTATTGCATCAATTGCAATAATTATTGTTTTATTGGTTTGCGGAGTAAGCTATAAGGGGTATATGAAAGGTGGTACCTGGATTAACCATGTTTTAAACGCTACAGTTGTATGTCTTGCATACCCACTTTATCAAAATAAAAAGAAAATAAAAAAATATTTAACAATTATTTTCACAAGCGTGTTGACTGGTGTAGTTCTCAATTTTGTGTTAGTATTTACAACGTTGAAAATCTTTGGTTATTCTAAAGACACAATTGTTACCCTGTTACCTAGATCAATTACAGCAGCAGTAGGTATAGAGGTTTCTCAAGAATTGGGAGGAACAGATACAATTACTGTGCTCTTTATCATAACTACAGGTTTAATCGGCAGTATTTTAGGTTCAATGCTTTTACGTATGGGAGGTTTTAAATCTTCCATTGCGCGAGGACTAACTTATGGGAATGCTTCTCACGCATTTGGTACCGCAAAAGCATTAGAGCTTGATATTGAATCAGGAGCGTTCAGTTCAATTGGTATGATTTTAACAGCAGTCATTAGTTCTGTTCTCATACCAGTACTGATTTTATTGTTTTACTAAAGGGAAAAAGATTTACTCATATTAATAGAAAGGGAGGCTATTTGTAAAAATGGCACAAATTAAAGCAAATGAAGCATTAGTTAAGGCATTACAAACCTGGAATATTGATCATTTATATGGTATTCCTGGCGACTCAGTAGATGCTGTTGTTGATAGCTTACGTACGGTCAGAGATCAATTTAAATTCTATCACGTACGTCATGAAGAGGTAGCGAGTTTAGCTGCTGCAAGTTACACAAAAATGACAGGGAAAATTGGTGTAGCTTTAAGTATCGGAGGACCTGGTATTGTACACTTATTAAATGGTATGTACGATGCTAAAATGGATAATGTACCTCAACTTATTATTGCTGGACAAACAAATAGTACATTATTAGGTACAAAATTCTTCCAAGAGACAAACATTTCTAAAATGGTTGATGATGTTGCTGTATATCACCACCAAATTCAAAAAGGTGATAACGTATTTGAAATTACAAATGAAGCAATTCGTACGGCATACGAGAAAAAAGGTGTCTCTGTTATCATTTGTCCAAATGACTTATTAACTCAAAAAATTAAAGACACTACAAATCGTGCAGTTGATACAACTAAACCAAAACCAGCTTCACCAAAATTCAAAAGTATTAAAAAAGCAGCTAAATTAATTGATAAAGCTAAAAAACCAGTAATGCTTATTGGTTTAGGTACACAACACGCTAAAGATGAATTACGTGAATTTATTGAAGCTGCAAAAATTCCAGTTATTCACACATTACCTGCAAAAACAATCTTACCTGACGATCATCCTTATAGTATTGGTAACTTAGGTAAAATTGGTACTAAAACATCTTATCAAACAATTCAAGATGCAGACTTATTAATTATGGCTGGTACGAACTATCCGTATGTTAACTATTTACCTAAGAAAAACATTAAAGCTATTCAAATCGATACGAACGAAGAAAATATTGGTGCACGCTTTAAAATTAATGTAGGTATTTTAGGTGATAGTAAAGTTGCTTTCCATCAACTAACTGAAAACATTAAGCATGTTGCAAAACGTCCATTCTTAGATAAGACATTAGAACGTAAAGCAGTTTGGGATAAATGGATGAAACAAGATTTGAATAATGACAATTCACCATTACGTCCAGAACGTTTAATGAAAGCAATCAATGCTAACTTAAAAGATGATGCAATTATCTCAGCAGATGTTGGTACTTCTACAGTATGGTCTACGCGTTACTTAAACTTATCTGTAAATAATAAATTCATTATTTCTAGTTGGTTAGGTACTATGGGCTGTGGTTTACCAGGTGCGATGGCAGCTAAAATTGCTTATCCAAACCGTCAAGCAGTAGCTATCACAGGTGACGGTGCGTTCCAAATGGTAATGCAAGACTTTGCTACAGCTGTTCAATATAACTTACCAATGACAATCTTCGTATTAAATAACAAACAATTGTCATTCATTAAATATGAACAACAAGCTGCTGGTGAATTAGAGTATGCCATTGATTTCTCTGATATGGATCATGCTAAATTTGCTGAAGCTGCTGGTGGTAAAGGCTATGTTGTGAGAGATGTAAGTCGTCTTGACGACATCGTTGAAGAGGCAATGGCTCAAGATGTTCCAACAATCGTTGATGTTCATGTTGATCCTAATGCTGCACCATTACCAGGTAAAATTGTAAACGAAGAAGCATTTGGTTACAGTAAATGGGCTTATAGATCAATTACTGAAGATAAAAACTTAGACTTTGATCAAATCCCACCAATCTCTGTAGCAGCTAAACGTTTCTTATAATAATACATTTTTAGAAACTCGACTCTAAGTAGTCGAGTTTTTTTATGTAAAATTTTCAAAAAGTATTGTAAACGCTTTATTGAATGTGTATACTAGATGTAAATAAAATCATTGCGTGTTACTGGTTATGCAGGCATGAGCAAATAAGAGTGTCTATCTTTCGTGATATGAAATTGATAGTCTTATTTGTTCATGCTTTTTTTGTGGCACGTAAATAAGAAGATAGAGAGGAATGAATTGATTATGTTTAAAAAGCTATTTGGTCAAATGCAACGTATCGGTAAAGCTTTAATGTTACCAGTTGCGATTTTACCGGCTGCAGGGTTGCTATTAGCAATTGGGACTGCGTTTCAAGGCGAAGCGTTACAACATTATCTTCCATTTATAAAAAATGATATTGTTCAACAAATCGCTAATATGCTTACAGGTGCTGGTGGTATTATATTTGATAATCTACCTATTATCTTTGCTTTAGGTGTAGCAATTGGTCTTGCAGGTGGAGATGGTGTAGCTGCTATTGCTGCATTTGTTGGTTTTATCATTTTAAATAAAACAATGGGGGCTTTCTTGCATGTAACTCCAGATAAATTATCTGATCCAACTAATGGATATGCAAATGTATTAGGGATTCCTACACTTCAAACAGGTGTGTTCGGAGGTATTATTATTGGTGCACTAGCAGCCTGGTGTTATAACAAATTCTATAATATTACCTTACCATCATATTTAGGATTCTTTGCAGGTAAACGTTTTGTACCAATTATGATGGCAACAACATCTTTCATTTTAGCCTTTCCGATGGCAATTATTTGGCCAACGATTCAAAACGGTTTAAATGCATTTAGTGAGGGGTTATTAGATTCAAATACAGGTTTAGCTGTATTTTTATTTGGATTTATTAAGCGATTATTAATACCATTTGGTTTACATCACATTTTCCATGCACCATTCTGGTTTGAATTTGGTTCTTGGAAAAATGCTGCTGGAGAGATAATTAGAGGCGACCAACGTATTTTTATTGAACAAATCCGTGAAGGTGCTCATTTAACTTCTGGTAAATTCATGCAAGGGGAATTCCCAGTCATGATGTTTGGATTACCAGCTGCAGCATTGGCTATTTATCAAACAGCAAAACCTGAGAATAAGAAAGTAGTTGCAGGTTTAATGATTTCTGCTGCATTAACATCATTTTTAACTGGTATTACTGAACCATTAGAATTCTCATTCTTATTTGTAGCACCATTCTTATTCGTAATTCATGCAGTATTAGATGGTTTATCATTCTTGACACTATACTTGTTAAATGTACATTTAGGATATACTTTCTCTGGAGGATTTATAGATTATGTTTTATTAGGTATTCTACCTAATAAAACAGCATGGTGGCTTGTCATCCCAGTAGGTATTATTTATGCAGTGATTTACTACTTTGTATTTAGATTCCTTATTGTTAAATTTAACTATAAAACACCAGGTCGTGAAGATAAAAAATCATCTGTAACAACTACATCGGCTAGTCAACTGCCATTCGATGTTTTGAAAGCAATGGGTGGTAAAGAAAATATTAAACATCTAGATGCTTGTATTACTAGACTAAGAGTAGAAGTAAATGAAAAATCAAAAGTTGATGTTGCCGGCCTTAAATCATTAGGTGCTTCAGGAGTACTTGAAGTCGGTAACAATATGCAAGCTATTTTCGGTCCTAAATCTGATCAAATCAAACATGATATGGCTAAGATAATAAGTGGAGAAATTACAAAACCAAGTGAAACAACAATTGATGAAGAAGTGTCAGATGATCCTGTACATGTGGAAGATATTGTAGAAACAGAAATTTACGCACCTGGACATGGTGAGATAATACCGTTATCTGAAGTACCTGATAAAGTTTTCTCTGAAAAGATGATGGGTGATGGTATCGGATTTGTACCAGATTCAGGAGAAATTGTAGCACCATTTGATGGTACAGTTAAAACAATTTTCCCTACAAAACATGCGATAGGATTGGAGTCTGATAGTGGTGTTGAAGTGTTAATTCACATTGGTATCGATACAGTTAAATTAAATGGTGAAGGTTTTGAAAGTTTGGTAAATACTGATGAACCAGTAACACAAGGTCAACCATTAATGAAGATTGATTTAGAATACTTAAAGGAACATGCTCCAAGTATTATTACACCAGTAATCATAACAAACCAAGAAGACAAAACATTAACAATTGAAGATGTAAAACAAGTCGATCCTGGTAAAGCGATTATGACAATTAAATAAAGCCTATAAGAATAACTTAATGGCTAAAACAAATAAGTCTGGGACAAGGATATATTATGTCCCAGACTTTCTTTATGTATATACAGATTCTTATGAGATGAGTCCAACACAGAGAATTTCCGAAGAAATTCCACGGACAAAGCAAGTTGGGGTTGGGGAGAAGACAGGGGACAATGAATTCTATCCTAGTTTAGCGTTCATTTTAATAAGGGGAATTTTACAAAGTTGACAAGCGTGATAATTATAGGCAATGTTGATATTGGACATATCATTTTAAAGAGAAAGGAAAGATGGTAATCATGGATGACTTGAAACAAAATCAATCTTCTAACGAAAAACCTAAAGGTAATAAAATAATTAATATTTTGATATTCATCGGAATGATTTTATTAATTCAAATACCTATTGGCGTGTCACTAATAGCTTTACCTTTTTCAGTGAAATTCAGTAAGTTAACATCCATCGCATTAAGTATGCTAATAACTGGTACAGCACTATTAATCATATGGTTAGTTAGGAATTATTATTTGAGTCATACATATGAAAGACAATATCAATCAATGAGGGGAAAAGATATCTTTATTAATATTGGTTTTCTGGTATTATCAATGGTTTTTAGTATTCTAAGTAGTGTATTAATGGTCATATTTACTGGCAACGATACTACAGCGAATGAGAAAGAAATCAATGAAAGTTTAGATTTACTTTTACAAAAAGACCATTTACCACATATTTCAATTGTTGCAACTGTTGTTTTAATGATATGTATTATAGGTCCGTATTTAGAGGAATTACTCTTCCGAGGAATTTTTAAAGAAACATTATTTATGAAATATCGATTTTGGCTACCATTCATTATATCTTCTATTATTTTTAGTTCACAACATTTATCAACAAATATATTTTCATATGCAATTTATTTTCTAATGGGTTGTGTATTATACCTTGCCTATAACAGAAGACGTAATATCAAAGATAGTATGATGGTTCACATGTTGAATAATTCTGTTTCAACATTACCGGTATTTGTTGGTTATTTATGGCTATATTTTAGATAGTAAACATAACAATAAAGACCTGATTAAAAGTAGATTTATCTTTTAATCAGGTCAATTTTATATGTTAAATTGTGATATCATTCTCTATGATTAATTTAATCGCTTTATGATCTGTTGCATTTCTAAATAAATCATAGGCACTTTCGATTTCACTCAGTTTACTATAATGTGTCACGAGTTGTTCTGGTTGTATTATTTTGCTTTTTAACGCTTCAAGTAATTCTTCAGTTGTATTTCCTGAAACTAAACCAGTAGTTACGTTAATATTTTTAATCCATAATTTATCTATATCAAGTTGTACAGGTAACCCATGCACACCAACATTAGCAATCGTACCATCGACACCAATTAAATTTTGACATAAATCAAAGGTTTGTGGAATTCCGACAGCTTCAATAGCAACATCAACACCACGTGGATTTAACGATTTTACCTTTTTAATTGCGGTTTCAGTCTCTTTAGAGTTAATTAAATGCGTAGCACCTAGTTCTTTAGCGGTTTCTAATCTATTATCATCTAAATCAATCATAATAATTTTTGAAGGTGAATAGAATTGTGCTGTAAGTAATGCTGCTAAACCTACAGGACCAGCACCTACAATGGCTACTGTACAGCCAGGTTTAACTTTACCTTTTAAAACACCAATTTCATAACCTGTTGGAAGTATATCTGATAACATTACAAGGGCGTCTTCTTTTAAATTTGAAGGGGCGTGATATAAAGAATTATCTGCAAAAGGAACTTTAACATATTCTGCTTGAGTACCATTCACTAAATGTCCTAATATCCATCCTCCTCCGTTTTCACAATGTGCATAGATACCTTTTTTGCAATAGTAGCATTTGCCACATGATGAAATGCAAGAGATAATCACTTTATCTCCAACTTTGAAGTTGTTAACGTTGTCACCAATTTCTTCAATGATTCCAATACCTTCGTGACCTAGTGTCGTATGTGATTTAACTTCAGGTGTATCTCCTTTTATGATATGAAGATCTGTACCACATATTGTCGTCTTAACTATGCGAATAATAGCGTCAGTACTGCTCGTAATAGTTGGCTTCTCTTTATCCGTAAGTTGTGCATGACCAGGTTTTAAGTATTCATAAGCTTTCATATCAATACCTCCATTTATTATGTGAAATTTTTTCACAATAATTATACCACGTTTGTTGAATGGATATATATAATTTTTGTGAAAAAATACATTTTACTCAGTGTGTTCAGTTTTTTATGAAATTAAATAGAGTATTTAAATTAGTGAAGTGCGATACATTGTTCATTTACACTTAAATCATTTATGATTGAGTTAAGTCTTTGAAAGATAGTAGGTGTATATCATGTATGAGAATATACAAAATATTGAAGATTTTTACCGATTTATAAATGCACACGCTTTAGCTGTTGTTCATATTATGAGAGATAATTGTACAGTATGTCATGCAGTATTACCCCAAATTCAAGATTTACTAAAGGACTATCCGAAAGCACAATTAGGTGTGATTAATCAATCTAATGTTGAAGCTATTGCCGGAGAACTTTCTATTTTTACAGTACCTGTTGATTTAATTTTTTTGAAAGGGAAAGAAATGCATAGACAAGCACGTTTTATCGATATGCAATCGTTTGAAAAACAATTGTATATAATGCAAAATGCCATCGATTAAGCTATTCTAAAATAATAATTGAAAATCAAATAGCAAATTTAAAAATGCCTGGGAAATTAATTCGGTAGATTTCACAGGCATTTATTTTTTTGTATTTTTAATCATTGGGCTGTATCTTCATTCGTGTTATGATTAATCTCGTATATTTTAAATTAAACAGTCAATAGATGAAGGAGGCCAAAATGAAGAAGCAACAGAATAAAGTCCATATGATTAATATATCTTTATGCCTTATAGGGACATTACTTATTGCAATCGCAGTAAATAGTTTTGTTATACCGGGCAATTTAGGTGAGGGTGGTTCTATAGGCCTTTCATTAATTCTGAATTATACTCTAGGTATTTCACCCGCACTCAGTTCCTTCATCATTAACGCAATATTAATTATTGTAGGTTGGAAATTTCTCAGTAGAACGACAGCGATTTACACTGCTATAACAATCACCGCAAGTTCAATTTTTCTTGATTTAACTCACACATTCGGATTAGGTATTCATGATAATTTTATTAATTCAATTTTTGCAGGTTTAATGTTGGGAATCGGTTCTGGGTTAGTAATTACTGCTCATAGTACATTGGGTGGTACATCTGTCATTGCACGTATCATTTCAAAATATAGTGAGATGAAGACGTCACAAGCACTACTTATATTAGATGCAATCATCGTGTTATCATTTATCGTTGTTTTACCTATAACGAATGTATTATATACTATTGTGATGCTATTTATTGTTGAAAAATCAATGTCTTTTGTTGTTGAAGGATTTAATCCTAAAAAAGCTGTGACAGTTATTTCAAAATATAATAAAGAAATCAGTGCTGATATATATGAAATGACTGGAAGAGGGGCAACCTTATTAAGTGGTAAAGGTGCTTACCAAAAAAGTGATACAGAAGTTCTATATGCCGTGGTATCCCAAAATCAAGTTGGAGCAATAAAAAAGATTGTTAATCAATATGATGAAAATGCCTTTTTAGTGATTCATGATGTGCGTGATGTCTTAGGTAATGGATTTATTAATATTAAATAAGATTTAATAAATTGAGCCAATTACTCAATGTTTAGACGCTGATGGTTTAAAATGGTTATAGATTGAGGAGGTTGGCACATTCATGTTTAAAAAGATTGCTACTATAATAGGTTCGACATTATTTGGTACAGTTTTATTCGCAAAAGTGAAAGAAAAGCGTAGTTATAAAAGTTTTTTACAAGAGAAAATGATTAGAATATCAGGAATGAAAAAGACATTTGAAAGTATAGATGACGCGAAAAAAGCTTTGAATGAGACTAAATATCAAACTGCAGGTAAATATAATGGAACAACATATGAATTTAAGCATAAAGTTCAAATAAGAGATTATTATGGTTCTTTAGTCTATGTTGTTAATGATCATGGTCTTCCAGATCAACGCACGGTCTTATATGTACATGGAGGCGCATGGTTCCAAGATCCTTTGGAAAATCATTTTGAATATTTAGACTTACTCGTTGATGCGCTCGATGCTAGGGTGATTATGCCCGTATATCCTAAAATACCACACAGAGATTATCGTACGACATTTGAATTATTAACAAAAATATATAAGCGATTATTGACTAAAATTGATGAACCTGAAAACTTGGTCATCATTGGAGATTCAGCCGGGGGACAAATTGCATTAGCTTTTGCACAAATGTTAAAAAAAGAGCAACTCAGTCAACCTGGCCATATTGTTCTTATTTCACCGGTGCTTGATGCGACATTTAAGAATCCAGAAGCAAGAAAATATGAAAAAGAAGATCCAATGCTTGGAATTGATGGCAGTAAATATCTTGTAGAGTTATGGGCTGGTGATGCACCACTAGATGACTATAAGATGTCTCCAATGAATGGTGATTTAGAAGGCCTAGGACATATTACACTTACTGTAGGAACCAAAGAAACATTATATCCTGATGCAGTTAAGTTCTCTCACATGTTAAATGATAAAGGAATAAAGCATCAGTTTATCCCAGGTTACAATTTATTTCATATTTATCCCTTATTCCCTATCCCAGAGCGTCAACGCTTTTTAGAACAGCTTAAAAAAATCATTGTCACAAAAGAGTTATAATCAAATGAGATGTGGATACTTAATGAAAGATTATAATTATGTATTCCCAAAAATAAAGCGAACTCTTGTTATCAATAGTATTGATAACTCGAATTCGCTTTTTTAATTTGCTTATTATTTTTAAATGCTTCGTTTATGTTAATAGCTTTATATTCAGAGTTTGCAAATGAGTGCGCTTTTGTATTGTTTGACTCATTATTTGATGACGTAACATCTTCGTTACTGTTTCTTGAAGTATTGTTGATACGAGAGTGATCAGTATCTAAAACAGAATTACTCATGTCTTTACCATTTAAGCTTCCAATAAGTATAAATGCGAGGTAAATACTACAAATAATTAAAATAATTGCTAGATAGATGCCAACAGCAAGTTTAACTGACTTCTCCATACCTCTCCTCCTAAAGTCGTAATATCTTTCATATATAATGTAACATCGTTGTTTTAATCTAATGTAAATTATAAGTAAATTTATTATGACCCAACTATGATAAGCTATAATTATTGTGATTAACGTAATTTAATTCTGTGAAATTTAATTTGTATTCACAAAAAAAATGTTATTATGGTATGAATTTACATAAATTTACGTTAACATAACATTGATTTAAAGTTTTTAAAACTGAATCAATATCGAAGTGATAGTCTACTACTAGCAAAAGATTAAGCCATTTATAGTAGATGTCTTAAATATGTAGAATATTAAATTAACAAATGGTTAGTTTATTTATATTTGATGATTTAAGGTTATTTAACTATCTTTAAAATTTACAATTTAATATTAAAAAGATTTATAAGTATCATGATTTACATACATAAGAAAAGAGAGGTAAAGCAGATTGTTACTCATTATAGCGTGTGTTGCGCTTATTCTTTGGCTAGGAATTAAAGAGAAGAAGCGTCATGCAAATCGACTTGAAAAAATTCCATTACGTATTAACATAAATGGAATTCGTGGGAAATCTACGATTACTCGGATGGCTTACAGTGTTCTACGTGAGGACCAGTATAGAGTTGTTGGTAAGACAACAGGAACAGATGCACGAATGCTCTATTGGTTTACTGAAAAGGAATATCCAGTAATCAGAAAACCACAAGGCGCCAACATTGGAGAACAACGAGATATTATTCGTAAGGTGGTTAAACAAAAAGCAAATGCCCTAGTTAATGAGTGTATGGCTGTAAATCCAGATTATCAAATTACCTTTCAAAATGATTTAGTAAAAGCAAATATCGGTGTAATTGTTAATGTGATGGAAGACCATATGGATGTCTTAGGACCGACACTTAAAGATGTAGCGCAAGCTTTTACTGCAACAATTCCATATAACGGGAAATTAGTTGTAATGAAAGATAACTATACTAGTTTCTTTGCAAAGGAAGCTAAAAAGCGTAATTCAGAACTCATTGTTGTAGATAAAGACGTCATACCAGAATCATATTTACGGAAGTTCGATTATTTAGTATTTCCTGATAATGTAGCTATTGTGTTAGGAATAGCGCAAGCAGTTGGTGTAGATGAAGAAACTGCATTACAAGGTATGTTAAATGCACCAGCCGATCCAGGTGCTGTTAGAATTAAATATTTCCATGCAAATCGCACAAAAAATGTATTTGTTAATGCATTCGCTGCTAATGAACCGCAGTCTACAAAAGCGATTTTAAATAAAGTGGAATCATATAATTATCCATACGATAAGAAAATAATCATTCTCAATTGTCGTTCAGATAGGGTTGATAGAACACAACTCTTTGTTGATAACTTTTTAGGTGAAGTCGATTACGATGTTCTCATTTGTACAGGAAAAAGTACACAAATGGTGACACAGTTTATGGAAACTATGCCAGAAAAAACATATATCAATTATGAAGGACGAGACTTTGTAGAGATTGAAAAAGGTATTTTACATGAAGCTGAGAATGCACTTGTATTTTGTGTAGGAAACATCCACGGCCCGGGTGGTAGAATAGCGGAATTCATAGAAGGGATAGAATAAAATGATAGGTTCAGAATTATATTTCTCCTTATTCGTAGGTGTCGTACTCAGTTTGATATTTGCTGAGAAATTTGGGATTAATCCAGCAGGGTTAGTCGTTCCAGGTTATTTAGCTTTGATTTTTGATCAACCGATCATGTTGTTATCAGTATTAATCATTAGTTGCTTAACTTATTTTATCGTAAGCAACGGTATTAGTAAGTGGGTTATTTTATATGGTAGAAGAAAATTCGCTGCCATGATACTGACAGGAATGGTGATTAAATTTATATTTGATCTCTTGTACCCATTGACCCCATTTGAAATGGTTGAAGTTTCAGGTATAGGTGTTGTCATTCCTGGTATTATTGCGAATACAATTCAAAAACAAGGTGTAGTCATTACACTTTCTACAACAATGTTATTAACATGTATTACATATATCATCTTATTTTTATATAGTTTTATTAATTAATCACGAACAAGGAGCGCGTACTAATGACAAAGAAAAAACGTTTATCGCCTAGTGAGTGGTTGCTTAAACAATCTAAAAGACATAAAAGGAAAAATACACTTTACACGGCAATTGTACTTTTAGTAGCGTTAGTTCTACTCATATTTGCTGTTAAATCAATACAAGTAGAACCTGTAAAAAGTGATACGAGAGACAAAGATAGCATTCGTATCACCTATTTAGGTAACGTCACTTTAAATAAACATATTCGACAAACTAACTTGAATGATGTTTTTAAAGGTATTCAAGATACTTTAGATCATAGTGATTTTTCAACAGGTTCATTAATAGTAAATGATTTTTCACGAAATCAAAAAGATAACATAAATAAAAATATTGAAAATATCATGTTTCTACGCAAGCATAATGTTAAAAGTGTTAACTTAATCAACGAATCTATGGATAATATTCAAGCGACAGCAATGATGAGAAAAATAGATTCCCAAGCAGGTTATAATTTTTTAACAGGTAATGGTTCAAATCCAATTAATAGTAAAACTGTACAACAAGACATTAAAGGTAAAAAAATAGCTAATGTTTCATTTACCGATATCGAATCTAACTATACTAACTCTTTAAAAAACACGACGTCAATTAGTTTAGATCCAGATATATTTTATCCTTTAATAAAAAAATTAAAGGAAAATAATGATTACGTCGTAGTCAATGTAGATTGGGGGATACCTAATGAACGAAATGTGACTACACGTCAAAAAGAATATGCACATGCGTTAGCGAATGCTGGTGCAGATGTCATTATTGGTCATAATACAGTTATTCAAAAAGTTGAAAATTATAAGCGAACGCCTATTTTTTATAGTTTAGGTAACACAACGTCTGATAACTTCTTATCAAAAAATCAGAAAGGAATGATTGTACAACAAGACTGGAAAGGTTCGCATAATCAGTTCCATATCACACCAATTCAATCAAAAGATGGAAAAATCTCTAAAGATAATATGAATAAAATGGATCATATTCGATTCAAAAATAACATTAAAGATAAATCAATTGATTTAAAATCTGATCAAAATGGAGGTTATACTTTTGAATATTAAAAAGCATTGGTTACCAATTGTTGTAGTCATTCTTGTAGTTGTTATCTTTTTATTAGTTACTTTCGCTAGGGCAAATGAAGGTTTAGATAATTATGAGCAACATGAATTAAATAATGGTGAACAGCAATATCTTTCAAAAGGGGCAAGCTAATTATGAATATATATAATAAAGTGACATTATCTGTCATTTTAGTTATAACAATTATCATTTCGTTCCTCTTTTATTTTTATACAACAGAGAAAAAAGTGGACAAAGATAAATTGTATGAAAACAAAATTACAAATCATAAACAAGCAGGTAAACCTAAAAATTATGGTGTCGCATCTAATAATAAAATAGCTACGAAAGTCGGAAATAAGATTATTGAAGATGGTGGAAATGCGGTTGATGCGGCAATAGGTGTTTCTTATGCACTAGCAGTGACAGAACCTCATTCATCAGGACTAGGAGGTGGCGGTGCGACACTTACATATAATGGTAAAGAGAATGAAACGCCTAAAGCTTATGAATATAAAACAATGTCCTCATATGAATATAAAGAAGGCGACAAAATTGGAGTTCCTGGCTTCGTGAGAGGATTACATGATATGCACGCGAAAGAAGGAAAAATGGATGAGAAAAAGATTTTAGATTACGTTATTCCGCTTGCTAAAGATGGTTTTGAGGTAGATTCAGAACTAGAAAGAAGTTTGAAATTATATGGTCGTGATATTGATCACAACTCACCATTCTATAAAGGAAATAAAAGTGTTCGCGAAGGAGATATTGTAAAACAAGACAAACTCGCTAATACATTAACTAAAATCAAAGATAAAGGTCCTGATTACTTCTATGAAGATATTGGTAAAAGTGTTTCAAAACAATTAGATAATAAATTAACTGAAAGAGATTTCAAAGAATTTAAAACAGAAGAAAAAGAAGCGGTAAGTACTGATTATAAGAATAATCAAGTGTATTCAGCACCTAATCCTTTAGGAGGCACATTAATGCTTCAAGGATTGAAAATTGATGAAAAAGAAAATGTAGACAATATGGATCGCAATAATTTTATCACAGCAATGATTAAATCACGTGATGTTATGTATAAGAATAGAGACATTGTTAATGGTAATGAGCCTAGTAATGAACAACATCTGACTGATGATTATTTACTTGGTGAACTTAACAAAGTTAATATTGGTGAAAACACAGATAATGGCAGTGATTTTGATCAAATTAGAACGGATAATACAAGTACAACCCATTTTGTAGTTATTGATAAGAATGGTAAGTTAGCAAGTACGACTAATACACTATCCAGTTACTTCGGGACAGGAGACTATATGAAAGAGGGATTCTATATGAATAACTCTTTAGGCGACTTTAGTAAGGATAAATCAAGTCCTAATCATGGTGAACCTCACAAGGCGCCTAGATCATTTATTTCTCCGTCAGTAATTGTTGGCCCTAATTTCTATATGGGTATTGGTACACCAGGTGGGAACAAGATTCCAACAATTCTTAATGAAGTGATTGTCGATTATTTAAACAGTGATGGTTCATTACAAGAATCTATTAATAAACCAAGATTTTATAATGACGGCGGCACGATATTTTACGAAAATGCTATGACTGATGAAGATATAAATATCTTTAAAAGTCTTGGTTATGGTGTTGAAGAAAAGCATAATGATCCAAACTTTGGCAGTGTCCAAGGTGCTGTTTATGATAAAGATAAAAATACTGTAGATGTCGGTCATGATGTAGGTAACCGTTAAAATAAATATTTAATTTAATAAGCACCTTAAATGAGTAATGAAAACATTTAAGGTGCTTTTTTGTGTGTATTAAATTATAAATTTTATATACATATTTATTTGTTTTCAAGTTTAACGATAAAAATAACTTAAATATGAATATAATTTAAGACAATTTTTTGACAAAGAGTGTAAGCGTATACAATGAATGAAAGAAGTAGTATGATGATTGAGTGGAAGAATTACATATAAAAATGAAATATATAGAGGTGTCTTATGGACTTTATAGCTATTTTAATCGGATTAGGGCCACTATTAGGTTGGGGATTATTTCCAACTATCGCTTCTAAGTTTGGTGGACGTCCAGTCAATCAAATCTTTGGTGCTACTGTTGGTACTTTGATCTTCGCAATTGTTCTAGCACTATTTAAAGGTATAGGTTTACCAAGAGGTATGGCATTAGTATTTTCGCTCATATCAGGTGCAGGATGGGCATTTGGTCAAATTATTACTTTTAAAGCGTTCGAATTAGTAGGTTCATCAAGAGCGATGCCAATTACTACTGCATTTCAATTACTTGGTGCATCTTTATGGGGCGTTTTTGCGCTTGGCAACTGGCCCGGTATAACAAACAAAATCATTGGATTTCTAGCTTTACTCGTAATCCTTATAGGTGCACGTATGACTGTATGGACTGAAACAAAGCAACAAGAATATAGTAAAAATCTACGAAGTGCAGTGATCTTATTACTTGTAGGTGAAATTGGCTATTGGATATATTCTGCTGCACCTCAAGCAACGGATATTGGTGGATTTAAAGCTTTTTTACCTCAAGCTATAGGAATGGTCATTGTGGCTGTCATCTATGCGTTGATGAATATGTCTAAAGGTAATGCTTTTAAAGAGAAAGTAAGTTGGCAACAAACAATATCCGGATTTTTCTTTGCGTTTGCTGCTTTAACTTATTTAATTTCAGCACAACCTAATATGAATGGTTTAGCAACAGGATTTGTTCTATCTCAAACATCTGTAGTATTAGCAACGCTAACAGGCATTTTTTTCTTAAATCAGAAAAAAACATCAAAAGAATTAATGATTACAATTGTGGGATTAGTTCTTATTTTAGTTGCAGCATCAATCACAGTGTTTATTAAATAATATTAAGAAGGGACGAATAAGATGAAGAAAACAGCAGTATTAAATAGTCACATTTCAAGCGCAATCTCCACACTAGGTCACTATGATTTATTAACGATTAATGATGCGGGTATGCCTATACCTAATGATGACAAACGTATAGATTTAGCAGTGACTAAGTCATTGCCATGTTTCATTGATGTGTTGGAGACAGTGTTAACTGAAATGGAAATACAAAAAATATATTTAGCAGAAGAAATTAAAACTGCGAATGCACAGCAATTAAAAGCAATTAAGAAATTAATCAATGATGATGTAGAAATTAAATTTATTGCGCATTCTGAGATGAAAGAAATGTTAAAATCTCCTTTAAATAAAGGAAATATACGTACTGGTGAAATCACCCCTTTTTCTAACATTATCCTAGAATCTAATGTGACTTTTTAAGCTTAATAGTCATGTGATTGTGCTTTTAAAAAGATAAAGTAGGTGAAGTTGAAATGAATAAAAATAAAGTGATTGTAATTGGATCAACAAATGTAGATAAATTTCTTAATGTTAAAAGGTTTCCAAAACCCGGTGAGACATTACATATTAATCAAGCTCAAAAGGAGTTTGGTGGGGGCAAGGGAGCCAATCAAGCCATAGCAGCTAGTAGATTAGCAGCAGATACAACATTTATCAGTAAAGTTGGTAAAGATGGCAATGCCAACTTTATATTGGAAGATTTCAAAAAAGCAGGTATTCATACACAATATATTTTAACTTCAGAAAGTGAAGAAACTGGGCAAGCATTTATCACTGTTGATGAAGCAGGACAAAATACGATTCTTGTTTACGGTGGTGCGAATATGACATTAAGTGCAACTGATGTTGAGATGAGTGTGGATGCGTTTATTGGTGCAGACTTTGTTGTAGCGCAGCTTGAAGTTCCATTTGAGGCGATAGAACAAGCATTTAAAATTGCTCGTAAACAAAATATCACTACTGTATTAAATCCTGCACCGGCAATTGAATTGCCTAAGTCACTTTTAGAGTTAACTGATATAATTATTCCAAACGAAACGGAAGCAGAATTATTAACAGGTATTTCAATCAATAATGAAAGTGATATGAAAGAAACAGCAACATATTTTCTCGATTTAGGTATATCTGCAGTATTAATTACTTTAGGGGAGCAAGGCACGTATTGTGCATATCAAGAACAATACAAAATGATTCCTGCGTGTAATGTAAAAGCAATAGATACGACAGCAGCAGGAGATACATTTATAGGTGCTTTTTTAAGTGAGTTAAATAAAGATTTGAGCAATTTAGAATCGGCTATTCGACTTGCAAATCAAGCGTCGTCTCTAACGGTACAACGAAAAGGAGCACAAGCTTCTATACCAACACGTAAAGAAGTAGAGGCAGAATATAATTAATGAAATAAGAGTCTGTGACATGAAATAATGTCGCAGACTTTCTTCACTTATAAAGAGGGAATCTCTAAATTTTATAACTGTTTAAATAATGTCAAAGGCCCAATAAAAAGAGATTATAGAAAAATCGAACAGATTAAGCCAGTTGCACGACGATGACGAAATTTAACACGAATTCTTCTCCACACCCTCATATAGTGTAATGAATACCTTTTAATTTTAAGTTTTAATTCTCGTTCTAACTATTTATGATATATTTATACTTAATTAACTTTTTAAACAAAGGGTGAACGATGGTGAAAGAAGTAGTTCTAGGAATTGATTTAGGCACAAGCGCAATAAAAATTATTGCTGTTGATCAACTAGGAAATGTCATTGAATCAGTAAGCGAAACATTAAAGTTATACCAAGAGCATCCTGGTTATAGCGAACAAGACCCTAATGAATGGTTTGAGGCTACTAAGAAAGGGATAAAAGAATTAATTCAATCAACAGAAATGTCAGATAAGATAGTAAAGGGGATTTCTTTTTCAGGTCAAATGCATGGGTTGGTCATAGTTGATGATAATGGCATTCCTTTGAGAAAAGCGATTTTATGGAATGATACTAGAAATTCAATACAATGTAGACAAATTGAAGATATATATGGTGAAAGATTGAATTACAATCCGATATTAGAAGGATTTACACTTCCTAAAATGTTATGGGTACAACAACATGAACCTGAAATTTGGAATCGAGTTGAGGTTTTTATGTTGCCTAAAGATTATTTACGTTATTGCTTAACGCAGACAATTCATATGGAATATAGTGATGCATGTAGTACATTATTATTCAATCCTGAGAATTATGAATGGACAAGAGATGTTGGAGATACATTTAACATTGGTGATATCTATCCACCCTTAGTAAAATCACATTCGTATGTTGGAAATGTAACTTCATCACTGGCTAAAGAATTAGGATTATCTAGTGATGTTGCTGTATATGCTGGGGGTGGTGATAATGCATGTGGTGCAATTGGTGCTGGTGTCATCCATGATAAAAGTGCATTATGTAGCATAGGTACTTCAGGTGTTGTATTAAATGTTGAATACCAACGTGTGACCTCATATGATAGTAATTTACACTTATTCAATCATAGTGTTCCAGATACTTATTACGCAATGGGAGTAACGTTGGCAGCAGGCTATAGTTTAAACTGGTTAAAACAAACTTTTTTTGAAAATGAATCTTTTGAAGAGATTTTAAATTTAGCTGCATCTTCAAAGATGGGTGCCAATGGACTACTATTTACACCTTACTTAGCTGGAGAACGTACGCCACATGGTGATGCTCAAATACGTGGAAGTTTTATAGGTATCAGTGGGCAACATACTAAAGCTGACTTTGCGAGAGCAGTAATCGAAGGCATAACGTATTCTTTATATGATTCTATAAAGATTATGAGACGAGCTGGTCATGAAATGAACTCTATCACTTCAATCGGTGGTGGTGCTAAGAGTAGATTTTGGTTACAACTTCAAGCTGATATTTTTAATGTGCAAATAAAAAGATTGAAGCATGAAGAAGGCCCAAGCATGGGAGCGGCAATTTTAGCGGCATACGGTCTAGGATGGTTTAAAACAATTGAGTCTTGTGTAGAGGCATTTATTAAAGTAGACGAGGTGTTTGAGCCGAATAATGAAAATCATGACCTTTATGAACAATACTATTCAGTTTATGAAGCTATATATAAACAAACGAAACAGCTTACTGCTGATTTGTTAACGATAACGAATTAAAATATTAAAGACTTATCGCTCACTTTTAATGGCGATGAGTCTTTTTATTATAGTCAATTATAAGGAAATGAAAAAAATAATTATATTTATTAACAGTAAATACAATTTTGTCGAAGAAAAGTTCAAAAATTGAAAAACTGTCTACTAAAAATGATAAGTAAAAATTTAATTATTAAAATGAATATTGACATTGATTTAAATTATACGTTTAATATAGGTATCATTTTTAAGATTTGAGCAATCAAGACTATATAAGCATCGAGAGGATGATACTATGTTTATTTCAAAACAAGAATTATATGAAAAGTTACAATATGTTACGCCAAGAACGTTTGCCTACTTGAATGAAATAGATTATTATAACTTATTAATGATAATTGAAGAGCATCAAATATCTATTCCACCGATTCATCAACTTCGAAAAACATTGCGAGGAAGTAAAATTATGAAGCCTAAGAATCGCGTAGACAATTGTTATATTCATTTAAAGGATGAAATTCCGACCCCTATTAACAATGAACAATTAAGTTTCCTGCATTTTTATCCACGTCAGCAAATACATTTAATTTTGAGTGCTTATTCTAGAATGAAAAGTCTAAAGTTACAATCTCAAAAACATTGTTTAAAGCTCAAATTCCCCTTAGATCAGCATTCTATTCGTAAAGAAATTACACCACCTCAAAGCTCTGATTAAGACAATGATATTTTAATTTGTCTATTACAAAAATTAATCAACGAAATTACCAAATGTCAAGTTCCTGTTTCTCTAAAGAATAATTCTTTCGAAATAAAACTACCAAACTATATCATAAAGGTTGATTTAAACTATCACGAACAGCAAGACCATTTATATCCATTACAATATAGCATCCACGCATGGCATAGAGATTTCCAATATCTCGAAATCTCAAATACCTTCACAATACCGTCTTTGAATGATCTTATTTTCCATATACAAAAGCTTTTTTTACTTATATTTCAATTACCTGAACATCTCGCGAGACAAGAATATTCATTGAGTCAATATTATTTTTACTCGCAATGCCATACAAAAAATTAAATAGACACTTAAAATATTTGATAGTGAGATGTCGAGCACCACCATAAAAGGTACGAAAGGTAAGTTATAAGAAGGTTAAAGTATGATAAAATTCGTTTCATTTATTTGATATTAAGTCATTAAAACACATTATTTAACATAAACATTCATATTGCTTAGAATCTATACCATAAAATTACGTGTAGATTCTCAATCTTTTCGCAATCATTGATTGAAATGGAATTTTTGGTTCATTAAGTTTTTTATAAACTCAGTCAATAAGAGCGATAGAGCGGGACATAGAATTTTTAGATGAATTCAGTTCCGCTCCTTTTTTAATTGTGACTAATTTTTTACAAACATGACTTTTAGCGTTAGAATACATGGAGTCATCTTAGTTATGCATTGACAAAATATTGAATCATTGTGATTAACTTTTTACTTTTACAGTATTTAAAGTAGATAAATAAAACCAATTAACTAAAAAAAGTAATTTGAAACTATCGTAAAATATAAAATTCGTGTATATAAATGTTTTAGGAAGACTATTAAAACGATTTTGTGAATTAATTCACAATATAGACTTAATTGTGTTCAATAAATTGTTGAAATCGCTTTCTTTAGGGTGTACGATAACTATGGCCTAAAAATAAAGAAAGAAGGTTTTGGGGAAATGGATATTATTTTAGGAGTAGGGACTTTAGTACTCGTTCTTATTATCATGACGCTTTTCTTAAATTTTGCGCCATATGGTAAACAAGGTTTACAAGCTTTATCAGGGGCTGCTTGTGCCACGTTTTTACCACAGGCGTTCTTAAGTTACGCAATTGGTGGCGTATTCCATGTTAAATTTTTCCAAGAAATTGGTGATCTAGCAGGGAGTTTAAGTGGTATAGCTGTTGGTATATTAACTTGTCTAAAGTTAGAAGTGTCTCCAGTATTTGCAGTCATTGTAGGTTTAGTATTACATGACTCAAAATTATTACCTGCGTTTATCGCAGCGTATGTTGTTGCATTTGGAATCAAGTTTGTTGAGAAAAAAGTTCCAGAGGGACTAGATTTAATTGTTGTTATTTTATTGGCTCCAGCAGTTACATTTGGTCTTGCAAACTTAATTTCTCCAGGGGTTATTGCAGTACTTAAACAAATTGGTAGTGCAATCACTTCAGTAGGTGATAACAACCCATATGCATTAGCAGTCATTTTAGGACTTGTTATTCCTGTAACTGGTATGACGCCATTAAGCTCAATGGTACTTACAAGCTTATTAGGTTTAACTGGTATTCCAATGGCAATTGGTGCATTAACATGTACAGGAGCATCTTTTGTTAATGGAATCTTATTTAGCAAATTAAAAATTGGTAATAAAGGTAATGCCTTCGCGGTATTTGTAGAACCGTTAACTCAAATTGACTTAATTGCCAAATATCCACTACAACTGTTTGGTGCGAATGCCATTATTGGTGTTGTAAATGCTTGTATTGTCACATACAGTGGACTAATTATTGATATTAAAGGTATGGCAACACCTATAGCAGGTGCTATTGTACTTTATGGCTTTAACGACGCTGTAAGATCTACAATTACAATTATCGCAGTAGCAATTGCAAGTGTGATATTAGCGTACGTTATTAGTGCTATTATTAATAAATTTAACTTGATGAATGTCGGATTCAAGTTACCACGTAGAAAAAACCAAGTTAAGGAGAGTGTTTAATGATGGCTAAAAGCTATGATTATCAAAGTGCTTTCGATATTATTGGACCAGTAATGATGGGACCTTCAAGTTCTCATACAGCAGGTGCAGTAAAAATTGGTAATTCAGCGAGAGCTGTGTTAGGAGATATGCCTAAGCATATAGAAATTCGTTATTATGAATCTTTTGCTAAAACGCATCAAGGGCATGGTACAGACGTTGCTATTGTCGGAGGTGCTATGGGCTACAGCACTTTCGATAGTAGAATTAAATCATCCTTAGACATAGCAAAAGATGAAAATATTACAATTGATATTATTGAAGATGAAGGAGAAAGTATTGGTCAACATCCTAACTGTGCTTATATCAAAGCAAATACGAAAGACGGACGTTATATAGAAGTGATAGGTATTTCTATTGGTGGCGGTACAATCAAACTAAAAGGTATCAATGTAAATGGTTTAAATGTGGAACTGAATCATGGGCTTCCAATGTTAGTTATAGATGGAAATATGAATAAAGCTAAAATAAATCATCTTATTAATGATTTATCAGATATGGACTTAGACTTAGGTGAAGAATTAATAGAAACAAATGATAATGAAGGTTTAGTTGTATTTCCTTTAAATAAAGCAATCTCAGAATCAGCATTAAATATTATTAAAGATAAACATAGTGATTTAAACGTTTCCTATATCAAATAGAGGGGGATTAACATGTTTGATTCAATTAGAGAGACAATAGATTATTCAGTTGAAAATAACATCAGTTTTGCTGATATGATGATTAATGATGAAATGGAAAGAGAAGGTAAATCTCGCGAAGAAGTGCGTGATTTAATGAGACAAAACTTAAATGTTATGCGTGAGGCAGTTGAAAAAGGTACGACTGGCGATGGTGTGGAAAGTGTAACAGGTTATACAGGTCATGATGCTGCTAAACTTCGAGATTACAACGAGAATAATCATGCATTATCAGGTCATGAAATGATTGATGCAGTCAAAGGTGCAGTTGCAACGAACGAAGTCAATGCAGCAATGGGTATTATTTGTGCTACTCCGACAGCTGGTTCCTCGGGAACGATTCCCGGCGTAATATTTAAATTAGAAAAAACTCATAATATCACTGAAGATCAAATGATAGATTTTCTATTCACATCAGCTTTATTCGGGCGAGTAGTTGCAAACAACGCGAGCGTTGCCGGTGCAACTGGTGGTTGTCAAGCCGAAGTGGGTTCGGCATCTGCAATGGCTGCAGCTGCTGCAGTATCAATTTTTAACGGGTCACCAGAACAATCAGGACATGCCATGGCATTGGCAATTAGTAACTTATTAGGCTTAGTTTGCGATCCAGTTGCTGGTTTAGTTGAAATTCCATGTGTAATGCGTAATGCTATTGGTTCAGGAAATGCATTAATATCTGCAGACCTTGCACTAGCTGGAGTTGAAAGTCAAATTCCAGTTGATGAAGTCATAGGTGCTATGGATAGAGTAGGTCGTAATTTACCTGCATCATTAAGAGAAACAGGTTTAGGCGGTTTAGCAGGTACACCTACTGGCGAAGAAATTAAACGTAAAATATTCGGCGAAGCAGACAACATGGTTAAAAATAAATAATTAAGATTCAAATGCTCAGGCTTTGTAAATTATAAAGCTTGAGCATTTTTGTAATAAAAGCTGTTAAAAATAAAGAAAAAAATTATAAAAGACAAAGTTTTTATATTAAGAAGAGGCTGGGACAAAAAGGTTCAAGATAAGTA
>NZ_KV831354.1:0-627 GCF_001837075.1 Staphylococcus sp. HMSC063F05 | reverse complement strand
ATATCTGAAATATTAAGGGAACGTGGTGTAAACGTTCATCATTCAACGGTCTACCGTTGGGTTCAAGAATATGCCCCAATTTTATATCAAATTTGGAAGAAAAAGCATAAAAAAGCTTATTACAAATGGCGTATTGATGAGACGTACATCAAAATAAAAGGAAAATGGAGCTATTTATATCGTGCCATTGATGCAGAGGGACATACATTAGATATTTGGTTGCGTAAGCAACGAGATAATCATTCGGCATATGCGTTTATCAAACGTCTCATTAAACAATTTGGAAAACCTAAAAAGGTAATTACAGATCAGGCACCTTCAACGAAGGTAGCAATGGCTAAAGTAATTAAAGTTTTTAAACTTAAACCTGACTGTCATTGTACATCGAAATATCTGAATAACCTCATTGAGCAAGATCACCGTCATATTAAAGTAAGAAAGACAAGATATCAAAGTATCAATACGGCAAAGAATACTTTAAAAGGTATTGAATGTATTTACGCTCTATATAAAAAGAACCGCAGGTCTCTTCAGATCTACGGATTTTCGCCATGCCACGAAATTAGCATCATGCTAGCAAGTTAAGCGAACACTGACATGATATATTAGTGGTTAGCTATATTTTTT
>NZ_KV831353.1:0-25961 GCF_001837075.1 Staphylococcus sp. HMSC063F05 | reverse complement strand
TCAATAGAAATTGTCTTTATTTACTTATCTTGGAACTTTTTGTCCCAGCCTTTTTTTAATAATTTAATTGTCAGTGTCTAAGTTGAAAATGAACCTGACAAATAGTATTTATAAATAGAGTTAGAATTGAATTCAATGATATGATGACTCACTTTCCTATGTTAATTCATGATTCTCTTTATATTCGTTATATTTTCTTAGTAGTGTTTCAAAGAAAATGTGATAGCTAATAAAACTGGAATAATCAGTACCATCGTTTAAATAGAAGGTATTGCTTGAAACATAGACATTGTAATCAGCTTGTTGTGCCAATGTATTGTCTTTCATTGTTGTTACGGAAATAAAATATTTTTGTCTCAGTTGAAGCAATTGTGTGACTTCTTTAAGTTGATGTGTTTCGCCAGAAAGTGAAATGATGAAAAACAAATCTTCTGGAATTGTCTTGTTTAACACCATCTTTAGTTCATGAACATCATGTAACAATATAATATTTTTATGCATAGTCAACAGTATACGTTGTGCTTCTTCAGCGACATTCATCTGTGCACGTCCAGTACCATATAAGTATATTATTGTAGCATGATGCATTTTGTGAGTTAATAAACGATAATCAATACGTTCTAAATAGTTGAATGTATTTTCAATTTCTTGTTTAAATTGCTCCATAGAATCAGAAGGAAGTTGATGATTCTTACTATCTTCAAATTTTAAAAAGGATTTAAAGTCACTATAACCATCAAAACCTAGTTTACGAGTGAAGCGATGAATCGTAGCATTTGAAGCATGTGTCTGTGAGGCTAAATCTTGTATTTTCATATTTTTGCAAACATCTATATGTGTATTAACATAATGTGCAATTTGTATATCATTATCATTTAATTGATCGAAATTAGAGTTTACACGTTCATCTAAAATCATCTTAACACCTCATCACTGAAAATATTTTCTTTATATGAAAATATAATCTAATTATACAAAAATGTTTCAAAGTGCGTCAACGTCATTGTCATTATGTAAGCGTTTACTATATATTGGTAATAACTTATTAAATAAAGAGCAATAAAGATAAACATATATTAGTTATCATAATTAAGGGAAGTGGGAGGTATTCAAAAATGAATGCAATTAAACGATTTGGTAGTGCAATGATAGTACCTGTTTTAATGTTTGCTTTTTTCGGTATTGTTTTGGGATTCGCTACATTATTTAAAAATCCAACCATTATGGGAGGATTAGCTGATCAGCAAACATTTTGGTTTAAATTTTGGTCTGTTATTGAATCAGGTGGTTGGGTAATATTTACACATATGGAAATTGTCTTTGTAGTTGGCTTACCATTATCTCTTGCTAAAAAAGCACCAGGACATGCAGCTTTAGCAGCTCTAATGGGATATTTAATGTTTAATACTTTTATCAATGCAATTTTAACTCAATGGCCACATACTTTTGGCGCTAATTTAAAAAAAGGTGTAGAAAACACAACAGGATTAAAATCGATTGCAGGTATTGAAACGTTAGATACCAATATTTTAGGTGCAATCATTATCTCAGGAATAATAACGTGGATACATAATAGATATTACAGTAAGCGTTTACCTGAAATGTTAGGTGTATTTCAAGGATTAACATTCGTTGTAACAATCTCTTTCTTTGTCATGCTACCAGTGGCAGCAATCACTTGTGTTGTTTGGCCAACGATTCAACACGGTATTGCTTCAATTCAATATTTTATTGTTGCATCAGGTTATATAGGTGTTTGGTTATATCATTTCTTAGAGCGTGTACTAATACCTACAGGATTGCATCATTTTATCTATGCACCAATCGAAGTAGGTCCAGTAGTTGTTAATCATGGTTTGAAAGCAGAATGGCTTCAACACTTAAACCAGTTTGCCGAAAGTAATAAACCACTTAAAGAACAATTCCCATATGGATTTATGTTGCAAGGAAATGGAAAGGTTTTTGGTTGTCTAGGTATAGCATTGGCAATGTATGCAACTACACCAAAAGAAAATCGTAAAAAAGTTGCTGCATTATTAATACCAGCAACACTTACGGCAGTAGTAGCTGGTATTACAGAACCACTTGAATTTACATTCTTATTTATTGCGCCATTTTTATTCGTATTACATGCACTACTAGCAGCAACTATGGATACACTGATGTATGGATTTGGTGTTGTAGGTAATATGGGTGGCGGTGTACTAGATTTTATTGCAACTAACTGGATACCATTAGGAAAAGCACATTGGATGACATATGTCTTTCAAGTAGTAATTGGTTTAATCTTTGTTGCAATTTACTACTTCTTATTTAAATATTTAATTTTAAAATTTGATATTCCATTACCAGGACGTAAGAAAGGTGAAGAAGAAGTTAAATTATTTTCCAAACAAGATTATAAAGATAAAAAAGGAGATTCAACTCGCAATCATTCACCTAATAGTGAATATGAAGAAAAGGCGATGTACTACCTAGAAGGTCTTGGAGGAAAAGAAAATATTAAAGACGTTACAAATTGTACGACACGTCTACGTTTAACTGTTAAAGACGAAAGTAAAGTTCAAGAAAGTGCCTATTTTACACATAATCAAATGTCTCATGGTTTAGTAAAAAGTGGCAAAAGTGTTCAAGTCGTCGTTGGAATGTCTGTACCTCAGGTAAGAGAAGCATTTGAAAATATTGTAAATGATGATCTATCTTAGATATAAAGTAACTCCCAAAATAATTCAAATAGAGATTATTTTGGGAGTTTTTGTATTTATATGTGTAAATAAGTTATTCTTGCTCATATATTCTATCTTTCTATTCATGAAATGCGTGCTTTATGTAGCATTTTTGCTCTATAACTTGCTGATAGGATATCAATATTACGCGTTGCAATAGTTTGAAGCAGCTTTGTGAAAATCTCAGGAGGACATGTGACGCTCGCGCAATTATTATTTAATGTATAATTCACATTATGATGATTCGCAAACATATTCATAATATCGATGACTTTATCTTTAATGAAGGCATCTTGTAAACCATCGATCGTTAAATCAAAGCGTTTAATAGATTGGTAAAGTTGTTCTGAATCAAGAAGTTCATTTACACGGTTGGGTAAAAGTATTTGATAAATAGCATAATTGTGGAAACTTAAGAAACTTATCAGATAAGGTAGTTGTAGCTTGGGGAGGCTAACTTCCAATGCGAACACATTGTTTTGCTTAATGATAGAATACTGAAAAGATTCACAAAAAGTAATTTCTTTACATAAATGTATTAATTTTTTTCGCGTTGAGCGAGATTTCAAACCTGCAACATTAATGATGTAGGTTTCAAATTTATCAATCAACATATGGGGACCTCCAATCGTTAACAATATATGTATGAAAATGATATGAATGCTTATATTTTATACGCTGTTCGTTTAAATAAATTGTACCACTCTTTTTTTTTAGAATCACTAAGACTTTTGATTGAAGTTGAAAGATTATAGTTATCTTATTTCGAATGAGTAATCATTGAAAGAAAAGTTTTATTCATTGCATAGTTAAGAATCAGATTTTATATTATTTGATGCTTAGTTATTTAGAAGCAAGCTTAAATCAAATTATGTTAGTATGAAAAATAATAAATATTGAAAGGAGATGACAATATGTATAAAGCTGTAGTGTTTGATTTTGATGGTACTGTCATTGATACCGAAAAGCATTTGTTCGATTTAATAAATACACATTTAAAAATCCATCAAGTAGCGCCGATTTCTTTAGAATTCTATAAACAATTTATTGGCGGTGAAGCTACTGAATTACATACATATTTAGAAGATGCTATTGGTTTCAAAAATAAAGAAAAAATTTATGATCAATATTATCAAACAAGTGTTGAATTGCCGGTAAATTCTACAATCATTCAATTGATGCAATATTTAAAAAAACGTCATATCCCAATGGCGATTACTACAAGTAGTTATAAAAAGAATATATATCCTATATTTAAACAATTAGGACTAGATACATATATTGATGTTGTTGTTGGTCGTGAAAATGTCGATAGTGTTCAACCTAATCCGGAAATTTATTTAAAAGCCGTACAAGAGCTTAATTATAATCCTACAACCTGCTTAGCAATTGAAGATTCTGTCAATGGTGCTACTGCAGCGATGCTAGCAGGATTAGATGTTGTCGTTAATACGAATATAATAACGAAGGATCAAGATTTTTCGACAGTTCAATGTGTTGGACAGGATATGGAATTTGAAGATATAAAGAATTCTTTATTTAAAGAATAAATTGGAGGTATTCAAAAATGGGCTATATTATCCTATTTTTCATAGCAGGTCCAGTAATTATAGGAGTGGGTAATCTTATATTGGGACCGATATTTAATAAACGTACACCTTTACATGTTCAATTTCGATCGTTTATTATTGGTTCTCTTGTGTACCTTATTCTCGCCACGATTTGCTATTTTTTGTTTCTTCAAGGCAAATTATAAGGCTATTTACAGTCTGAGTTGATTTAGAACAATGGTAAAGTTAACTTAACTAAAATAAGTTTGTTATTTATATTATAGAAAAGAAATCTAAAATTAATATTAATGATTTATACTAGTTTGAATATAAATATTAAATGAGGGACTCAAAATTCGTATAAATATCTTAGTTGTTCACTAATAACGAGATTTGAAAATCATGATAGATTGAGGTATATGTTTAAATCAATCATCGAGCGCACTTACTAAAAAAGTCTGGGACATAAATCATAATGTCCCAGACTTTTTTACTGTCTATTAAACAGTAATTTTGTTGAACTTACATAATCAATTTTAATACTAATGTTACTATAATAAGTATAATTAATAATAAATCAATGCCTACCATAATAGTATATCGTGTAGGTTTTTGGCCTTGCTGCTTAGCTAATACCATTGCTTTATAATTTGGAAGTAAACTAATGATTAACAAAATAATTACAATGAGTCCGATAATAATAGTCAAGATGAGCGACCTCCATTTTTTCTATTTAAGAACTCCCATATGACACCAGCAAACACACCTATAATTAGTCCGGCAATGATACCTATACGCGGAGTGAAAAAAATTGCTCCGAATATAAGGCATATAAAAAGCGCAATAGGCAAAGTTGTACCATAAATAAGTTTACGTTCTGACGAACTTAAAATTGTAAATACAATGATATAAATGACAAAGAAAACAATAGCTGCAATGACAGTTCGTACAATAATAGACGATATTGAAGCCTCTTTCATAGTCAATAAATTAAGAATTAAAAATGCAGTCATAAATATTAAAGAAAATTTGATTGCACGTATAACAAGCGATTTATTCATATGAGCACTCCTTTACTATTTAAAAAAAGTATATCATATTTAAATAATTATTAAGAGCAAAGACATAGGTAAAATGGTAATGTGATTTAAGTTAAATTTGAAATGACATTGTATATAGTTTTAACAATCATTTTGTGTTATATAGCTAGGTGGTAAGCTGTTAATATTTTAAATCAACTATAAGAGTGTGTACTGAACTATTTCGTTTGCTCTATAATCTCTATTATCAAAAAGATTTTAATATGAGTGTTATCAAAAAGCAAGAAAACATCTTAGCAGGATAGGTAAGCGCTTTTACAGAATTGTAAAAATATTGTTTCAATTTTGTCAATTTGTAGTATAATTACGGAAATAAGATTATCAAAAATTCAATCTAGATTTAGAGATGGGGTCAAGTTATGGAAAATAATGAGTTGCAAAGGGGATTGAATGCACGTCAGATGCAGATGATTGCTCTTGGTGGAACAATTGGTGTTGGTCTTTTTATGGGAGCAACAAGCACAATTAAGTGGACAGGTCCATCAGTTATTCTTGCATATTTAATTGCTGGTATTTTTTTATTTTTAATCATGAGAGCCATGGGTGAAATGATATATATTAATCCAACCACTGGTTCTTTTGCGACGTTTGCTAGTGACTATATTCATCCAGCAGCTGGCTACATGACTGCTTGGAGCAATGTATTTCAATGGGTTGTCGTCGGCATGAGTGAAGTGATTGCAGTAGGAGAATATATGAACTACTGGTTCCCAAGCCTTCCTAATTGGATACCAGGAGTGATAGCAGTTCTCTTTTTGATGGCTGCTAACCTAGTTTCAGTAAAAGCGTTTGGAGAGTTTGAATTTTGGTTTGCCTTAATTAAAGTTGTAACTATTGTATTAATGATTATTGCAGGATTAGGATTAATTTTATTTGGTATAGGCAATGGAGGGAATCCAATAGGGATTTCTAACTTATGGTCACATGGTGGATTTATGCCAAATGGATTCATTGGATTTTTCTTTGCTTTATCTATTGTGATTGGATCATACCAAGGTGTTGAATTGATTGGCATCTCAGCAGGTGAAACCAAAAATCCTCAAACAAATATTGTAAAGGCAGTCAACGGAGTGATATGGAGAATTTTAATTTTCTATATTGGTGCAATTTTTGTCATTGTATCAGTATATCCTTGGAACCAATTAGGTAGTATTGGTAGTCCTTTTGTTGCAACGTTTGCTAAAGTGGGCATTACGTTTGCTGCTGGTTTAATAAACTTTGTAGTCTTAACAGCAGCATTGTCTGGTTGTAATTCAGGTATTTTTAGTGCAAGTCGAATGATTTATACTTTGGCAAAAAAAGGACAAATGCCTAAAGTATTTACTAAAGTAATGAAAAATGGCGTACCTTTCTACACTGTATTTGCAGTATCTATGGGAATATTAATTGGTGCTTTATTAAATGTTATACTTCCATTAATTATTGATGGAGCTGATAGTATCTTTGTATATGTATATAGTGCCTCTATTTTACCGGGAATGATACCTTGGTTTATGATTTTATTTAGTCATCTAAGATTTAGAAGGTTACATCCTGAAAAGGTTCACAATCATCCTTTTAAAATGCCGGGAGGGGCAATTGCCAATTATTTAACTATCATGTTTTTACTCCTAGTATTAGTCGGTATGTTACTTAACAAAGAAACTGTAGTATCGGTTGTTATTGGTATCGTGTTTTTAACAGCTATGACACTTTATTATCTTATTAGATATCACAAAAAGGAACGACAAATATAATAAAAGATGAAATGAAGATTGATTGTTAAAATCAGTAATTTTTAAGAGTTAGTATAAATTAAAGCGATTCTTTCATACATTATCTTTTCTAGGATAAGTATAAAGAATCGCTTTTTATTATTTTAATGTTTAAAATCTATATTCGAGAGATGTTTACGGTAATTATCTAATGCAATTTTTGATTGAGTAATAAAATCTAAAGATGATTGATAATTTAGCGCAATATATCGATAGTACAATATATCAATAGTAAACATTTGTGCAAATAACGAAGTTGTGGCTCCCATACGCATCTCATTTTCATCGGTTTGTCCATAGGTTAAAACAATATTAGATTGCTTTGCAACTGGATTATCAGAAGTGCTTGAAATAGTCGCAATGGGAATGTGATAGTCTGCAATGACTTTAGCAATAGATTGCATTTCACTTTGAGTACCATTGTTAGATATAAATATAACACAATCATTAGAGTTACGTGTTGCTAACATAGTGGTGAAAATATGAGTTTCATGCACTAGTTGAATATTTAGACCGATGCGAGATAATTTTTGATATAAATCTGTTGCTACAACAAATGAGGCACCATAGCCGTAAATAAATATGGTTTCAGAATTTTTAATTAGATCACAAATTTCATCGATGATAGCAGCGTTAATGGTTTCATTAGCATTACTTAACGCTGCCTTAGAGCGAGAATGCAATTTGTTTTTAAGTGAAATTGTACTTTCGTTATCAACTAACTCAACATTATATTGTGTGACTTCTTTAGGTAAAAATTTAGACAAACGTGTTTTAAGTTCATTAAAGCCACCGGGTGTTACCTTTTTACTTAGACGTATGATAGAAGTAGAACTAGTTTCTAATTGATTTGCAATTTCTTGAGAAGTCATATTAACAACTTTATGAGGATAGTTGAGAATAAATTGCGCAATTTTTTTCTCGTTTTTAGTGAAATAGGGATACTGGTTGTCAATCTTATACAAAATGTTTGGCAATTAAATCACCCATTTATTCAGGATTTCTCATTTCTTTAGTTGTGCCGAAGAAATAAGTAAAGATAAAGCCACCCGCATAAGCAGCTAGTAAACCTACGATGTAACCGAGATACATATTATTAGCAATCAATGGTAATAATGAAATACCACTTGGTCCTACAGCTGTCGCCCCAATATGACCGATACCACCAATGACAGCACCACCAACACCGCCACCTATACACGCAGTGAAGAAAGGGCGACCTAATGGAAGTGTTACACCATAAATTAAAGGTTCACCTATACCTAAGAACCCTACAGGAAGGGCACCTTTGAGCGTATTACGTAATTCTTTATTTTTACCGCATCTCACCCACAATGCAATCGCCGCACCGACTTGTCCAGCACCAGCCATAGCGGCAATAGGTAACAAGTAAGTGGAGCCAGTTTGATTGATTAATTCGATATGGATTGGGGTGAAGATATGATGTAATCCTAGCATGACTAAAGGTAAAAAGAATGCTCCTATAATGAATCCACTGAAAATGCCTCCTACTCCAATAATCCAGTTAATTACATAAACAAGACCATCGGAGACAAAGCCAGCTAGTGGCATGATTATAAATATAGTTAACAAACCAATAAGTAGTAAGGTTATTGTGGGCGTTACGATGATATCAATAGAGTTAGGTATTATTTTATGTAGTCGTTTCTCAACCATGCTTAATAACCAAACTGCGAAGATAACACCAATAATACCACCTTGTCCAGCAGCTAGATGTTCTCCAGTGAAAATATTTTTAATTGGATTTTCATCCGTGATACCGGTTAGTAATGTAGTACCACCGATTACTCCACCTAAACCTGGTGTAGCACCGAATACTTTCGCTGAGTTAATACCAGTGAAAATAGCTAAGTAAAATAACATACCATCTTTAATAACATTTAAGACAGTAACAATTTGTTGAATCCATTGACCTGAAATGGAACCTGCTGTAAGCAAGTTACTAAGTATTGCTGCAATCCCACCGATTAATCCTGCACCTATAAATGCTGGTATTAAAGGTATAAAGATATTAGCAATAGATTTTAACACTTTATTCCATTTACTTTGTTTTCGTTGACTTTGGAATTGTTTTTTATGTTCATACGCACGTTTTTCTGCCTGTGATTTATAACTTTGATTTTCAGTCGTCTCTTCAGCTAGAGTTGCTCCTGACTGGTCAGCCATAAGTTTAGCAACTTTATTAACAATCCCCGGTCCAACAACAACTTGAATTCTTTCATCTTCAACAACGCCTAATACGCCATTGATTGATTTTAATTCATCATAATTAACTTTTGCATCATTGTGTACTTTAATACGAACTCGAGTCATACAATGGATGATATTGCTTATGTTTTGAGAACCGCCTAATGCGTGGGTAATGTCTTTGGCAAGACGTTCTTCTTTACTCATGGAATCTCCTCCTTAAGTGTTGATAGCTTGCTTAATCACTCCATTATTTTGTTTTAAACGAAGTCTTGCATCTTGTTGAGTTGTGGAACATAAGTGCATTACGATAGCTATTTTGATATTGTGGTCTGATTTTTCATATAATTCTATAGCCTCTTGATGATTTAAATCACACACATCTTGAATTATGCGAATAGAACGATGGATTAACTTTTGATTTGTAGGTCGTAAATCAACCATTAAATTATCATAAACTTTACCCACGCCAATCATTGTCATTGTAGAAATCATATTTAAAACTAATTTTTGAGCAGTACCTGATTTTAATCTCGTAGAGCCTGTTAATACTTCAGGTCCCACATTGATTTCTAATACGTGATTTGAATTTTTACTTATATCACTGTGAACGTTACAAGAGAGTGCGACTGTTTCTGCATTCATTTTATTTGCATAAACTAGTGCACCTTTTACATATGGTGTACGTCCACTAGCAGAAATACCCACAACAATATCTTTGGATTGAAGATGGATGTTCTTTAAATCCTGTGCACCTTGTTCAGCATCATCTTCTGCACCTTCAATAGCTACCGTCATAGCTTTTTGTCCACCAGCGATGATTCCAATAATATCATTTGGTGAAACGTTAAAAGTTGGAACACATTCTGCTGCATCTAGTACGCCAAGTCTTCCACTTGTACCTGCACCAATATAAATAATTCGTCCTCCATTATTAAAGCGTTGAATTGCACTCTCTATCACTTTTGTTAAATTAGGAATAACAGGTTCTATCGCTTTAGGTACTAATTGATCTTCTTGATTCATAGTTTTTAATGCATCACTTAGATTCATTTCATCCAGATGCATCGTTTGTATATTTCTCGTTTCAGTAGTTAAATGATTCATTTGTTATTCTCCTTCGTATATACAAATTTAAAAGTATCTCCAGGTTGAATCAGTGATAACAATGGAACATCTTTATCACAAACATGACCAATACAATTGATGTGGGAATGACCTGGCATAGGAGCTTTTATAACTTGAATTTCTCCTTCATAACGACCATTCAAGTGATTATCAATTGTGATATCTCCTTGATCTCTATGTGCCGATCCTATCATTGGGACAGTCTGTTGATTATCTGTACGAGAATATTGAGATCGAATTACATGTTCAGGTGAATCTAATCTTGATGTGTGTATCTTTAAAACTTGTGATGTAAATGAGGAGTCTAGTTGATCTAAGTGTAAAATAAAGTGTCGATATAGCCACATATTAGATAATTGTTCCGCATAAATGTGTGATAATAGCGTATCACTAATTATAATGTCAGATATACCCGTTAATTGAAGGTCTTGTGCAGCAATAAGAGGGTGTTCAAAACGATGTTTTTCAACTGTAGGAAGACCTTTGAATAAGGGGCCTCTCTTCTGCGTGCCAGGTATAAAAGCACAAATTTTTGCATGCGCATCGTATTTTCTTATGAGTTGATTTTTTTCTTCAATAAATGAGATAGATAAACCAGTATCAGGTCTAGGATAATAATTATGACAGTATAAAAGTTGATTATTAAAATCAGTACAATATATGTGCGCTAACATGCTATCAGTTAATGTACTAGCATTAAGACAGCATTTGAAGCCGTGACTGATAATGTCTTTGATAAGGTCAATATTTAATTGATTATCTATACGAATATAAAAATCCCCATGAGGTAATTGGTTCAAATAACTGTAAATAGTTTGATTAAGTAATGAAGGGGTTACATCGATAATATAAGTGATTTGATAGGCTGATAATAGTTGGCATAAGTCTCCCAAATAAGCCATTTGATTTTTCTTGTCTTCCTCAGGTATCTGTAGTGAAGTAAAAACTACATCATAGCCTAAGTCAGCCATATTTAAAATATAATCTCGATCTAAATTCTGTCCTAGATAGACTGAGAAACCAAGCATTTTAAACACTCCTTCTTGATACCTAATCATGGCTAATTATAACCTTATTGCAACAAGTTTACAATTTAGTAAATAGAATAAATAATTTAATGTTTTAATTATAAGAGATTGATATTTATAATTATTTTTAACGTTAATATATAATTAATAGTATAGTAGTATAGAAACATTTGAATATACTAAAGAGCTTGTTTATGTTTGAGTAACTGTCGGTGAATGAGTGTTTGTTGTGTATTAATGTAATAAATTATATGTCCTTGGTTTAAAGTTAAAAGTGGAGAATCGTTTAACCTTCGAATCAATTGGCAGTACGATACAAGCGTATCATTAGAATTCAACAACAATTGATGAGACATTGCCCATTTCATCTCTTGATTTACAGTAAGGTTGAAATCATCTATAAAAGATTCAAATTTGTTATGATGTATGAGTGCATAGTATTTCGCATTTTCACTCAGAGAGAGTAATTTAACAAGTTGTTGTTCAATATGTAGTGAAATTTCTAAATAATTCATAAAGCCTCCCATATGATTGAATAATTATTGGTGAGTGGAAAGGATACAATGATGAAAAAAGATAAAAAAAGGCAAAGTTATAGGTTTAAAGATATAGTATGGCGTGATTTCAGTTTAATTGCGATAGGCTTTCTATGTATATTTATATTTAGCTTTATAGGTTTAACAATTGCTGCTATAGCTTTTCAAAGTATTAATGAATTACAACTTACTATGATTGGAACTCTAGGACAATTTATGTCATATATTTTAGTGATATTAGCTTTTTATTTTTTACATATCAATTCATTTGTAGATAGAGTTAAGAGTGGTTTTGATTATTTGAAAAAGCATTGGTTGTTTATAATTATCGTCATGTGTGCATCTTTTATTATTTCTAATGTTTATTACAAATTAATTGAACTATTACCTAAATATTTGCAATATAGTGAAACGCAAAATGAACTTGAACTCAATGAATTATTTAAAAGTGGTATATTTATTCCTTTTGCATTTGTACTTATTGTAATTGTAGGACCTATTGTTGAAGAATTGGTATTTAGACATTTGTTAATAGGTGAACTAGGTAAAAAGTTTAACTTTATTGTGATGGGGGTTATATCAGCATTGTCTTTTACATATATACATGTGAGTGATGCTAAGTCCCCATTTGAATTTGGAGCATATTTAATACTGGCAATAGCATTAGTATATGTTTACTTAAAATCGAATAGAAACTTAGCTTCATCAATTAGCTTACATATGTTAAATAATTTCATATCATTCATTTGGACAATTATAGTTGTATTCAGTAAATGATTTAAAAATATATTTCCGAGCAGTAGTTATAACGGGAAATTACTAAAGAGAGGTATAGTTTTGTCACTGGGACGAAAATGAAAGTTTAAAAATAGAAGTGTACATTAATAACTCTATAGACAGCTACTAGTGTGTTAAAATGCCTGGGGCCATTCGGCTATCCCAGGCTTTATTTTTATCATTCAGAAGGCGCTAAAAACTGTCGATAATTTTCAATTGAGATATCTTGGGTTTGTATCGTTTTTTCAAAAGAATATGAGATATCTTGAATATCCAGGATAGATAATTCACGAGTGTAACCTCTACCGATTTCAAATACAACAGCATGCCAAACAGCATTTTTGCATATTAAGCCTATAAAAATCACATTTTCAGCTTGAATTTGATTATTTTCATTTAAATCTACTAACATCACATTACGCTCCGTGCAATAAATTAAAATATCAGAAAATAATTGAGGTAGTGTGACATGATTAGAATCTTCAAATTTAATATAATAATCCATTTTTTTTAGCAATTTACGTAATCGTGTTTGAGGTAAATTTAAACATTGCTTGATTATTGCTCGAATTTCATTTTGATAAGGTAAAGTGGAATTGGACTGACTTTCATTTAGTGTTAAAAATAATGCCGAAAGTTGCTGTTCAGTTAACGATAAGGTGATTTTAGCATGTGCATCTTTGATTTGATAACCGCCTAATTTGCCATGACGAGCATATACTTTTACCCCTTGATCTTCTAATTCATCAATATCACGTAAAATAGTTCTCTTAGATACGTTAAATTGTTTTGCAAGCTGGGATGCAGTAATTTTGTCAGAACTTTGAATAGTTTGAATAATTCGATTTTGACGTTCTAATTTATTCAATGAAAGTCACCTCCATAAACATTACATATTACAATTATTATAACATATAAGCGACAATGATGACATTTTGATTGTTTCAACTCTGCGATAGTGTAAAATTATACAAAAAAATTTTAGAAAACGCTTACAAAAATAAAGGCAATATGATACTATAATATTTGTAACAGGGGGAGCGATTAGACAAAGGGGTAGAGCTACATATTAGATAGCTGTATAATCGTTCAAGTTACATCAAAACATCTTCAATATTTATTACTTACTTTCCTTTCTATTTGTCGGCTAGTTATTGACTAGCCGATTTTTTAATTTTTATTGATACAAATTCTCATTTTATAACACTATGATTTACAATAGATTTTACATATAACTATAATGATTTTAAATGAAAGCACGATAGTCTTTGAAACAATGAAATGAAGGTGAAATTATGACAGAACTTTATTTAAAAAAATTAGATGAATACATATGTCAATGGATACGTGGTTTAGACGATATCATTCCACGTTTGGTTGAGAAAATGGAAACATCAACAAAAAAAGATAGGTTTGATTTAGTTACTAATGTTGATAAACAAATTCAGAATCATTTTCAAAACTTTCTTCAGGAACATTATCCTACACATCAATTACTAGCTGAAGAGAAAGATAACTCAGATATAACACCTTACGAGGGTCACCTCTGGATTATGGATCCTATAGATGGAACAAGTAATTTAGTGAAACAACAAGAAGATTACTGTATCATAATAGGATATTTTATTGATGGGGAACCTAAACTTTCATATATTTATGATTATCCACATCAAAGATTATATAGAGCAATTGCTGGTATAGGAGCCTACGAAAACAATCAATTAATGACAATGCCAAAAAGAATTGGTTTAAGAGAGGCAATTATTTCATTTAAACCACAAGTGTTAAAAGAAGAGACGGTTCAATCTTTATTTCAATCAGCCTTTGATTTTAGAAGTATTGGGTCTTGTGGTCTTGATTCTATTCGAGTGATAAAAGGTCAGTTTGGGGCACACATTAATACGAATCCTAAGCCATGGGATATTTCAGCACAATTTCTTTTTGCAAGAGAACTAGGTTTGATTATGACACAAATAAATGGTGAACCTCTTGATTTTAGTAAGGCGGGCCCATTTATTATTAGTAATCCTGGTTGTTACGATGATATGATACGTATCTTAAATGAAGGCGGAGGCTATTCAAAGAGTAGTCATCATATCGAGCGTGGTTAATGTATATTTTTATAAATTATATCAAATTAGCTCTATAGAGATTTTATACATTTAAACTATACGATTTCTTAAAGAAAATTTAAAATAATTAATGAATAGGTCTATAGATGTATACCAAATAAATTTATTTATAATATAATGACCTATGTATCATAAAACAACAAAATTATTGAATAGGAGTGGTAGGGATGCAAAGATCAGATAAAAGAAAAATGAGCCTGCCGATGAAAATACTACTATGGGTAGTGGGAATTTTATTTCTATTAGCAATCATTGCAGTTATTTATGTTAGTGCAAAAATATTTATTACAGGAGACAAAATACATAATCCGTTAAATAGAAATCATTCTGAATTACGTTCTGGAAAAGTAAATTTAAAAAATGGTGATCCATTTACTATTGCACTTTTTGGCGTAGATTCTGATGAAAAGCGAAAGCAACAAGGCGGTGGGGAACGAAGTGATACAATCATGGTACTTTCCATTAATCCGAAAGAAAAGAAAACTGAGCTAGTAAGTATTCCACGTGATACCAAAGCAGAAATAGCAGGTCGAGGTACTGAAGAAAAGATTAACCATGCATACGCTTATGGCGGTCGTAACATGGCTGTTAAAACAATTGAAAAATTAATGAATGTTCCAATTGACCATTACGCTACGATTGACATGGATGGACTACATGACATGATTGATACATTAGGTGGCGTTGATGTCGTAAGTAATAGTACATTTACAATGGGGGCTAATCACTTTGTTAAAGGTGAAAAAACACACGTAGATGGTGATGCTGCCATGGACTTTATTAGAAGTCGTAAAGAAGATGGGGCAGGAGGCGATTTTGGTAGACAAGAGCGTCAGCAACTTATCTTAGAAGCGATGGCAGATAAGTTGACAAGCGCTTCTTCAATCACTCATTTTAATACATTAATGAATCAAATTCAGAAAAATGTTAAAACAGATTTAAAATTAGGTGATCTTAATACAATTAGAACTAAGTATAAAGATGCTAATGACCAAGTTAATCGACATCAGTTAGAGGGTGAAGGTGGTATACAAAATGACGGTTTGTACTATTTCATACCAAGTGATGCATCTAAAAATGAAAATACACAATTACTAAGAGATAATTTAAATTTATAAAAAAGAAAAATTTTTAAAATCACATATAGTGTAATGCTTGAGTTAAAAACCTAGAACGAAATGTTCTAGGTTTTTTGCAAATTAAAGATGGCTGAGTTAAATATTCTCTTATTTTAGTTTTAAACATTTTTGCTAAATTTTTAAGGATTATATTGCATTATATATCATTTTCTTTTAACTAATACTTAAATAAACTGAGCTAATATGTAATTCAATGTCTATTAAACAAAAGGTTATGATATTCAATGCTAATGGCTTGAAATAAAGATATATATATTCAGACGTTTTAACAAATATCGCACAACTTGTCTTTTTGCTAGAAGAATTAGATGTTGAAAACTTAAGTGAATTATTATCACGTTTAAACAGTGGATACATTCTACAAATCTAACCAAACCTGGTGACAAAACAACAATTAACATTCTTGTTGGATTTTTACGTGATGATGATATCAATCGTAGTATGATATATGTTAAATCTGCTTAGAGGAATGTCTCGTAATAACTAAATCTAGTACGGTTTAATATATTTTTAAACTAACATCTATCACTTAAATTTCTAGTACATTTGATATAAAAACTTTTTAACGTATTATGAGTCGACATTTATTCTTCTAATCATGTATGATTAGTAATGTTATTAAATATCATAGAAGGAGTGACGCATATCAATCCTAAAGTATTAAAAGCTCTAGCAATCACATCTAATGTACTATTAGTTATTGGAATCATCTGTTTAATTATGCTAAAGCTCATGTTAGCTATTGCATTTTTTGTTGTATCATTAACAATTAGTCTCGTCATTTTTAATGTTATGTTCAGACACCGTACAGGTATGAAAATTGCAATTAATGTCTCGTTCTTTATAGTGATGATTGCTATCGTAATAGCCTATTTTGTATTATCTTAAAATTTTTAGGAGTTAGTTGAAATGTTAAAGAATACTCGGCTTCGAATGACGACATTGTTCATAATTAGCATACTCGTCATTTTAGCAATACTTTTTCTTATATTTGATACAAACCTTTTTAAAAATGATGTTAAACATACATTTAAAGAAGCGGTGTCTCTTCAAACAAGTGAGGGAAATATCCATACTAAAGAAGTTAATGGTAAGTTTATATATGCTTCCAAACAAGATATAGAGAAAGCTATGCAAATAAAACATAGTGATAATGATTTGAAGTACATGGATATATCAGAAAAAGTACCTATGTCAGAGAAGGAAGTTAACCATATCTTAAAAGGAAAAGGTATTTTAGAAAATAAGGGATCAACGTTTATTAAAGCCCAAGATAAATATGAAGTGAATATCCTATATCTCATCAGTCATGCACTAGTTGAGACAGGAAATGGTCAATCAGATTTATCAAAAGGAATTAAAGAAGGTAACCATCACTATTATAACTTTTTTGGTATTGGTGCTTTTGATGAAGATGCTGTAAAGACTGGTAAGAGTTTTGCTAAACAGAAGAAGTGGACCACTCCTGAAAAAGCGATAATGGGTGGCGCGTGGTTTGTGAGATACCATTACTTTAAAAATAATCAATTGAGCTTATATCAAATGCGGTGGAACCCACAAAATCCAGGCCAACATCAATATGCTAGTGATATTCAGTGGGCCAATAATATAGCTGATTTAATGGAGAAATACTATGATAAATATGGAATAAAAAAAGATCATATAAGAAAAAAATATTACAAATAAATAAAATTAGAGAATGAGTTAGCAATCAACTAAGTGTTTCATTCTATTTTGGCAATTTATATATGAATAGCTTCAAACAGAGTAGTTTTAACTTTGTCAATGATTAGCTATATGATAAAAAACTTGGGACAATAAAAGATGTCTCAGGTTTTTTAGGTTTAAAAGAATATTCGTAAGCATATACCCCTTTTGAATTTTTAAATATTTCTTTTACAATAGAGTGAAAATTTAAAGTAAGCATTAACAATAGAAAGATTAGATATATATTCATTATTTTTAATTAGAGAATTGTATTTATTGACAATTAAAATAGAAGGGTTTGCTTTTCAACATGTGTGTGTATGCTAAAATAATAAAGAATGATAAATTTGAGGTGTAAAACATGAAAATAGCAATAGTAGGCGCAGGTATAGGTGGTTTAACTGCTGCTGCGTTATTAGAAGAACAAGGTCATCAAGTTAAAGTGTTTGAAAAAAATACTTCTATAAACGAATTAAGCGCTGGTATTGGGATAGGAGATAATGTTTTAAAAAAATTAGGGCATCATGACCTTGCTAAAGGCATTAAAAATGCTGGTCAAAATCTTACCGCAATGAATATTTATGATGAGCAAGGCACCCCATTAATGAGCGCTAAATTGAAGTCTCATTCCCTAAATGTCGCATTATCTAGACAAACTTTAATTGAGATCATACAGTCATATGTCGAAGAATCATCTATTCACACAGGATTTAAAGTTACTAAAATTGAACAAACGAGTTGTAAGGTTACCCTACATTTTACCAAACAGGAAAGTGAATCGTTTGATTTGTGTATTGGTGCTGATGGGTTACATTCTGTAGTAAGAGAGTCTGTAGGTGCACGAACTAAAATTCGTTACAATGGTTACACATGTTTTAGAGGCATGGTTGAAGATGTACAATTTAATGACCAACATGTTGCGAATGAATATTGGGGTGTTAAAGGACGAGTAGGTATAGTCCCATTAATTAATCAACGTGCTTATTGGTTTATTACTGTTCATGCTAAAGAAGGAGATCCAAAATATCAATCTTTTGGAAAACCCCATCTTCAAGCATATTTTAATCACTTTCCAAATGAAGTGAGAAATGTGTTAGAAAGACAAAGTGAAACAGGTATATTACTTCATGACATATATGATTTAAAACCACTGAAGACATTCGTTTATGGACGTACTATTTTAATGGGCGATGCTGCGCATGCCACTACGCCTAATATGGGACAAGGTGCTAGTCAAGCTATGGAAGATGCAATTGTATTAGTGAATTGTTTAGAAAAATATGATTTTAATAAAGCGATTGAGCGTTATGATAAACTTAGAGTTAAACATACCACAAAAGTGATTAGGCGTTCGAAAAAGATAGGTAAAATGGCTCAAAAGCATCATAAATTAACTGTTAAACTTAGAAATACCGCGATGAAATTAATACCAAATGCTTTGGCATCAGCTCAAACAAAATTTTTATACAAATCCAAAGAAAAGTAATATATGATGACATACATTGTTAAATGATAAAGTTAAATATTAAAAATGCAGTAATTTTAATAAATAAAGAGCTATGAAGATAGAGACTCAACTCAATATCTTCATAGCTCTTTTTGTGTTTATGTTGTTGAATGCACCAGTTAATTGACAATAAACTGAGGTTCATCACCATTTAATTTTTTTATTGTATCATTCGCAACAATTTTAGCCATCATATCTCTAGCTTCAAATGTTGCATTACCAATGTGAGGTGTAAGCACAACGTTTTTAAATGATTTTAATGCATCAGTGATTTCTGGCTCAAATTCATATACATCCAATGCAGCACCTTCAATAGCTTTATTATCAAGGGCTTCAACTAAAGATTGTTCATTTACTATTGGACCACGTCCTGCATTAATTAAATAGGCAGTAGATTTCATTTTATTAAATTGTTCAGTATCAATCATATGATGCAGTGATGGATTATATGCCGCATTGATTGTAATAAAATCTGCATTTTTAAGTAAAGTATCTAAATCTACATATTTCGCACCGATATCTCGTTCTTTTTCTTCCTTACGATGAGGACCAGTGTACAGAACATCCATATCAAATGCGCGTGCGCGTTTAGCTACTGCACCTCCAATTTCACCTAAGCCTATAATACCAATAGTTTTTCCTGATACCTCTCTGCCTCGGAAGAATAAGGGTGCCCAACCATCAAAACCTGTTGTTCTGGATAAATGATCTCCTTCTACAATTCTACGCGCTACTGATAAAATTAAACCGATTGTTAAATCAGCAGTAGCATTTGTCGAAGCGTGTGGTGTATTTGTAACATCTATATTTTGTTGTCTTGCATATTCGACATCAATATTATTAAAACCTGCACCATAATTCGCTATAATTTTAAGGTTATTAGCACTATCAATAATATCTTTATCAACAGAAGTTGATAGTAAACTAATTAATGCATCTGCATGTTCTACCCCTTTTTTTAAGGTTTCTTTATCAATAAGCCCCTCGCCATCATACATGTCTACCTCAAAATGTTCTTTCAATAAGTTAAGTCCCACTTCAGGTATTGTGCCTGCAATATAAACTTTTGTCATAACCATCACTCCTTCTTTTATGAATAGTATAGTAAAACAAGAAAGCGCAAACAATCATTAAACCTTAATGATTGATATTAATAACTTATTAAACGTAATCCAACAACTGAAATGATGATTAATAAAATACATAAAATTCTACTTAAACGTGTAGATTCTCTATAAAAAATCATTCCAATTAATGTACCACCAGCTGTACCAATTCCTGTCCATATAGCGTATGCAGTACCCATAGGAATAGATACCATTGCAAATTTTAATGTACTAAAACTTAATATAAATGCTAATCCTAAAAAAATGACATAAATTTTATTCTTTGTACGTGATAGTTCATTTAATAGAACAACGCCCAAAATTTCAAAACTTCCGGCTATCATTAGAAATAACCAAGCCATACTTTTTATCTCCCTTCTTTCGTTGCATCAGTTGTCAGTTTTAATCCTATTATTCCTAAAATAAGGGTCATTATTAAAAAGATTTTAGTGAAAGTAAATGGTTGGTTGAAGAAAATCATATCAACTAACACTGTACCAACAGCACCGATTCCGACAAAAAATGCATATACCGTACCAACTGGTAAGTGCTTCGAAGCATCAATGACTAGAAAAAAGCTTAAAGCAATAAAAAAGAGGGTAAATATCCATGTAAACAATGAGTGCGCTTGATCAAGTCCAGTGACCCAGATGATTTCAATAAAACCGGCTAATATAACTTTAAGCCATTGCATTCTTTTATTCCTCCTATTAAAGTAATAGAACCATTTTCTCAAATTCGTAACTTCGAGGCAATGGCTTCTCACAAACATTACTATTAAATAAAAAATCCAATCTATTCTTACACAAGAATAGATTGGAGTAATTTTAATAATTTGAATACTGATTAATTCAGGTGGATGTAATTATATGAACTTGCTTCACTGGCAGAGATTGTTCGTGTGCTTATAGCGAATGGACCACCATCATAGTTCATTTCTGATACAGTAATAGAACCATCATTATTGACACTTTCAACGAAAGCAACATGTCCGAAAGCACCTTCAGATGATTGCATAATTGCACCTTCTTCAGGTGTATTATTTACAGTGAATCCTGCTGCTTGAGCTGCAGTTGCCCAGCTATTTGCATTCCCCCATGTTGATCCGATTTTTCCACCAGTTTTATCATAAACATACCAAGTACATTGGCCAGAAGTATATAAATTTCCTGAATTAGAAAATGATACTTCAGTTGTACTATAGTTATATGTACTTTGTTGTTGATTGTTATTTTCAGCCGCATCTGCATGTGTTGTGTGACCTAGAAATGCTATACCAAGTCCAGCTACCAATGTCGAGATTGTTTTGATTTTTTTCATAATATTTAACGCCTCCAAAAATTGTAATATTTATTAGATGTACTGCAAATTGATTTGAAAATTATTAACATGTTTACTCATTTATGTGTGTGCATGTAGTTGTTCTTAACAACACTGAATACTTTAACAGATTTAATTGAAAATATGGGGATTGTTACTTATTCGTAAACAAAATAAAAAAACTTGATTATCTATGTAATAAAAGATAACCAAGATTACGAACTCAATTTATATTGTTAATGTGCTTCAAATCAAGATTTGGAGGGTCATAATGTAAATAAGTTCAAGTGTTTTATTACAATGATTCTGTAATAATGTAACTTATTTTATAAAAGGTATCGTGAGTGGGATAGTGTAAGTTTTGCCAGACATATATTTTACGCAAGCAATAATTGTACACACAAATGACATTATTAACAATGCCAATAAGATGAAGACTACCACCAGCAGCAAAATTAATAATAAGATGGCTAAACTTTCACTTATATTCATTAAAGGAACAATCATAAACATACATATCACGCCTACTGTTGAATAGATAGTATAAGAAATAAAATAGTTCAGATACGTTTTCCCAGATACATCAATAAGTCGGGACTCTTTACGCTTGAGTAACCAAATAATCAAAGGACCAATGATACCAGTAAATAAACTTAATAAATAAATTAACATTGCCATTAAACGATTATCTTGACTTTCCTCATTTTGAATAGTTGATTGGTGGTGTACTGTACTGTCATTCGATAAATTATCTGATGAAGTTTGATCAGACACATTCTTAGATTTTAATTCATTGTAATTCGTGTGTTTATCCATAATAGGTTTTACCTCCATTTGTAAAAAAAATCACTTAATGCAACTATAATTGTATCAATAATTAATTATTAATTAAATGTTAAATTTAATTTTTATATCGATTGACGAAGTAGTTTGAAATATAGATAATTTGGTTATATAGTACTGTTGTTATTAATAAAATTTTAAGCGTTATATATAATAGTAATGTAAATGGTAAAATTTTATATTATAATGCAGATCTAGTAAATATTTTAATCATTACATACATGTGGAGAGGCACATCGTTCAATCAGATTATGTTTGAATTGAGAACCACTCCTTTTTTATGGCAAGAATACAAAATATATTAGTGATTTATTGTAGTATAAGCATAAAAATTTAGTGAAAAGAGGTAAAAAAATGAAAATAGCTATTGTAGGTTCAGGTAATGGTGCAGTAACTGCTGCAGTGGATATGGTAGATAAAGGTCATGATGTACGATTATATTGTCGTAACGAATCTATTAGTAAATTTGATGTCGCCCTAGAAAAAGGTGGCTTTGATTTTAATAATGAGGGAGAAGAGAAGTTTATAGAGTTTACTGATATTAGTGATGATATGGAGTATGTTTTAGATGGTGCAGACATTGTTCAGGTAATTATTCCTTCATCATTCATTGAATATTATGCTAAAGTGATGTCAAAATTTGTGACGAACGACCATCTCATTTTCTTTAACATTGCTGCTTCAATGGGTTCAATACGATTTATGAATGTATTAGAAGATCGTCATATTGATGTCCATCCACACTTTGCAGAAGCAAATACATTAACATATGGTACACGTGTTGACTTTAACAATGCTAAAGTAGATTTATCTTTAAATGTTCGTCGGGTGTTCTTTTCAACATTTGATCGTAGTGAGTTAAATGAAAGTTATGAAAAGGTATCTAAAATTTACGATTATCTTGTAAAAGAAGAAAGTTTACTTAAAACTAATCTTGAAAATGGTAACCCAGAAGTACATCCTGGACCAACATTATTGAACGTTGGACGTATTGATTATTCAGAAGAGTTTTCTTTATATAAAGAAGGCATAACAAAACATACTGTGAGATTATTACATGCTATTGAGATAGAACGTTTAAATTTAGGGAGAAAATTAGGTTTTGAATTATCGACTGCCAAAGAATCACGTATTCAAAGGGGTTATTTAGAACGGAAAGACGAGGATGAACCGTTAAATCGTCTTTTTAATACTAGTCCTGTGTTTTCTCAAATTCCAGGACCGAATCACGTTGAAAACCGTTATTTAACTGAAGATATCGCATATGGATTAGTATTATGGTCTAGTTTAGGACGTGTCATTGATGTCCCGACACCTAATATCGATGCTGTTATTATGATAGCTTCAACTATTCTTGAACGCGATTTCTTTGAAGAGGGCCTCACTATCGAGGAATTAGGCTTAGATAAATTAGGATTAGAGTAATTTTTAGCAATTAAAATTTAAGAAAAGAGGTTTTGTTTCAAATCATACTGAAGGGAGCAAAAGTATGACTCAAAAGTATAGATATCCTACTTTTTTAGAATCTATTTCTACTATTTTAGTTATGGTTGTCGTTGTAGTAATTGGTTTTGTTTTCTTTAATGTCCCGATACAAATATTATTATTAATTTCTTCAGCTTATGCAGCATTGATTGCACATAGAGTGGGATTAAAATGGAAGGATTTAGAAGAGGGGATTACTCATCGATTGAGCACGGCGATGCCAGCTATCTTTATTATTTTAGCTGTTGGAATCATTGTAGGAAGTTGGATGTATTCTGGAACAGTTCCAGCGTTAATTTACTATGGACTTAAATTTTTAAACCCAAGTTATTTATTAGTATCTGCATTTATAATCAGTGCAATGACTTCAATCGCTACAGGAACGGCTTGGGGATCGGCATCTACAGCAGGCATTGCACTCATATCAATTGCTAATCAATTAGGTGTGCCAGCAGGTATGGCTGCTGGTGCCATTATTGCAGGGGCGGTTTTTGGTGATAAAATGTCTCCATTATCTGATACTACAAATTTGGCAGCTCTTGTAACTAAAGTTAATATTTTTGCTCACATTAAATCGATGATGTGGACAACAATCCCTGCTTCTATAATAGGATTGGCTATATGGTTTATTGTTGGATTACAATATAAGGGAGACGCAAATACACAACAAATTCAAAATCTATTAAAAGAATTAACAACAATTTATAACTTGAATTTTTGGGTATGGATCCCACTTATTATCATAGTTTTATGTTTAATATTTAGAATCTCTACAGTACCGTCAATGCTTATCTCTAGTATCAGTGCTTTAGTTATTGGAACATTCGATCATCAATTTAATATGAAAGATGGTTTTAAAGCTTCTTTTGATGGATTTAATCATACAATGCTACACCAGTCTCATATTTCAGATAATGCTAAGACGTTGATTGAGCAGGGTGGTATGATGAGTATGACTCAAATCATTGTAACTATATTTTGTGGTTATGCTTTTGCTGGTATTGTTGAAAAGGCAGGTTGTTTAGACGTAATTTTAGAGACAATAGCTAAAGGCGTAAAGTCAGTTGGAACACTAATATTAATAACTGTAGTTTGTAGTATTATGCTAGTATTTGCAGCTGGAGTTGCTTCAATAGTTATTATTATGGTAGGCGTACTTATGAAAGATATGTTCGAAAAGATGAATGTCTCAAAGTCAGTGTTATCTCGTACACTTGAAGATTCAAGTACAATGGTATTGCCACTCATTCCATGGGGCACATCTGGTATATATTATGCACACCAACTTAATGTTTCAGTTGATCAGTTCTTTATATGGGCAATCCCATGTTACTTATGTGCATTCATTGCAATAATTTATGGCTTTACAGGTATAGGAATTAAAAAAATAAGTAGAAAATAAGTTTAAATATTATTGTAAGTGGAATGTAGATAATAGTTGAAACATTAACTTACGATATAAATTGTAGCTATAGTATCATAAGGCGTTTCAAGTTTGTTAATATCCTTTAAGTACATATCATGTATTTGTTATGTAGCGAAATAAATGCATGACAGTACACGACGAATTCTTTTGACACTATTTTTGAGATGACATAATTATTGAGAAAACTACCACAACAATTGAATTTGTTTAAAGTTGTAATTGAGGTTAAAGCGTTTATTAATACGTTTTAATCTCAATTTTTTAATATCTATAATCATAGAGCGTCGATGTATTGTTTTAATCTTATATAAAGAAAAATGGTTCTACACTGTATAAGTTGATAAAATACTGCTTAAAAAATACCTGAGACATTGATTATCATTGTCTCAGGTATTTGACTATGTTATACAAGTTTTATATGTGATTAGTGAATATAGTTATATGAAGCAGCTTGACTCGCAGAGATTGTACGTGAAGTGACAACACCTG
>NZ_KV831352.1:0-78236 GCF_001837075.1 Staphylococcus sp. HMSC063F05 | reverse complement strand
ATTTCTTCATAGCTAATCTTAGTATGTTTTATATGTACTAAAATTATTAAACACAGATAGAAAAGATGCTATTTAAATTCATTATTTCTATTTTTAAAATTAATTCACTTCGATACTTTCGTTGGTATCAAATTCTTCTTTTTTGGGTGTATTATCATTAAGTTTACCATATTTAATCACATCACGAGATATCATTACTTCTTCATCAGTAGGTACAACAAGTACTTTTACAGGTGAATGTGGATAGTTAATATAACCTTCTTCACCATGTAAACTTTCATTCTTCTTAGGATCCCAATAAACACCCATAAACTCAAGTCCTTCTAAAACTTTACCACGAATAATATGTGAATTTTCACCTATTCCTGCAGTAAATACAATAACATCTACACCATGCATTCTAGCTGCATAAGAGCCAATATATTTGTGAATTTTTGAAGCAAATAAATCCAGAGCAACACGGGAACGTTGACGTCCATGTTTAGCTTCTTCAGTTAAATCACGCAAATCACTTGATGTCCCAGTAAGACCTAATAATCCTGATTCTTTATTAAGTATTTCTAAAACTTCATCAGCTGTTTTACCCGTTTTTTCCATAATGAATGGTATTAATGCTGGATCAAGATTCCCCGAACGAGTCCCCATCGTTACACCAGCAAGTGGTGTGAATCCCATAGATGTATCAATAGATTCTCCACCATCTATAGCTGCAATAGATGCACCGTTACCGATGTGACAAGAAATAATTCTTAAATCTTCAATTGGTCTACCAACAATTTGAGCAGCTCTACGAGATACATATTTATGACTTGTACCGTGGAAACCATACTTACGTATGCCATAGTCTTCATAGTAATGATATGGCAAGCTATATAAATAAGCTTGTTCAGGCATAGTTTGATGGAAAGAAGTATCAAACACTGCAACGTGTGGGATTTCTGGTAATAACTTTCTAAAAGCTCTAATTCCCATTAAATTAGCTGGATTGTGTAAAGGTGCTAATTCACTTAATTCTTCAATTTGAGATTCTACTTCATCAGTAACAACAACTGATTTAGGGAAAGTTTCACCACCGTGTACAACACGATGACCTGTTCCTTGAATATCAGTGATGTCTTTAATCATTTCATGTTCTTTAAAACTATCTAACATTATATTAACGGCTTCTTCATGATTATGGATATCTCTGATATCAGTAAGCTTCTCGCCATTAACATGAATGGTGAAGATAGAATCGCTTAAACCAATACGTTCTATCACACCTTTAGTTACTAGTTTTTCTTCAGGCATCTTAATTAGCTGGAACTTTAAAGATGAGCTACCAGCATTTACCGCCAAAATTAATTTTGACATAAGACATTGTCCTCCATCATTTGTTTAGTTATATTTTTCACATAATCATTTTATCATTAACACAGTTTGAATACTATATTGTTACAGACTATTTTTTTGTATGATTTGTGACTATCCACTGATTCAATTCAGAAATGAAACCTTGAAATTGTTGAGGATTTTTAAAATCAGGGATATTGGCTAATAAGACTTCAACTGGTCGAGTTTCGCCTGATTTTTTCTTTTGTAAAATCAATATAGATTTACGTGCTTTTTCATTTTTAAATAATGTTTTAGGTAAATTTAAAAATGCTTGCATCTCAGTCTCTGTAGCAATGAAATTTTCCAACTGTTTCACTTTATCATCTTCAAAGAGATGACTAGGAACAACTAAAAATGCATAACCTGCCCCTTTTAGCGCATTAATAGATTGTTCTATTAACAGATGATGGGAATAACTGTGTCCCTCTTCAAAGCCTAACTTCATTTCTCTACTACGTTCATCTAAAGGATAGTATCCTATTGGGAAATCTCCAATCACGACATCAGCCTCTTCCAATGGTAATGGCATAATCGCATCTTGAGGATAAACGTCAAACGGTATCTCTAAAAAATTAGCCAAATGCACACTTACACGTGATAGCACTGGATCTACCTCTATCAGATGATGCATAATTATTTTATCAGAAAGTACTTCTTTCACAGCTGCACTTAGATGACCTGCCCCACTTGCAATATCTACAATGTGCATTTCCTTTTTATGTTCTAAAAAGCGTTGAACAAGAAAACCGAGAATGAGTCCTATAGAGTCAGGCGTGATCTGATGATTAGCTTGAATATTTTCTTCTTGTAATAAACTTAAATATGCAAATTGAAAAGCTTTCCTTCTATCTTGAAGCGTTGCTTGTTCTAAAAGTTCTCTTTGGTTTGTATAAATATCTTCCATAGCTAACCCTAAATTTTCGATAAAACTCTGTCCATTTTCTTTGTTTAACGTTTTAGCTTTATCATCTAATTTATGAAATAGACGTTCCATAATAGTATTTTCTTCAGACATAAAATATCCCTTTCTATTTAAAAAAGTGTCCATCCGTGATTGATAGTATGAATTAACTCTAAATAATTAATTTACTACTCGAACAAGTATGGACACTAATACTTTTTACTGTCAATAGTTCAAAATGACTAAATATTTCTGTAAGCTTTTAATGCAGCTTCAAAATCAGGGTAATTCGTACCTTCGCTGACAATTTCCTTATATACTACTTTATTGTTTTCGTTTAACACAAATACCGAACGTGCAAGTAAGCGTAATTCATCCATCACAAGTCCATAATTTCGACCAAAAGATAAATCTTTATGATCACTTAAAGTAATTACATTATCTAATCCGCTTGATGCACACCATCTTTTTTGGGCGAAAGGTAAATCTACTGATATCGTTAAAACTACACCATCTTCTGCTGAAGCTTCTTCATTAAACTTTCGAGTTTGACTATCACATACTCCTGTATCAATAGATGGTATAACACTAATTAATTTCTTTTTGTTTTTATAATCATCTAAAGTAATTTGATTCAAACTATTATCAAGCACTGTGAAATTTGGTGCGATATCACCTTCATTCACTTCAGAACCTGATAATTTAATGGGATTATTTTTAAATGTAATTTGAGTCATCGTAACGACCTCCTATCAACTTAGTTAATTATAATGATACGATAAAGAACGTATGGTTTTCAATTTTTTAGCCATTATCTATCAAAAAATGAAAACCTTTCCAAAAAAACATCGTTCTTTTGTAATATAGTAATAAAAGAGGCCAAACAAATTTGCAAACATTAACTCGACAAGATAAGCAATACACACTCACTTAAAGTTTGTCTACAATTTCATTTGAACCTCTTAATCTAACAATTATTTACTGCACAATAAAATCGTAGAGATTTTTTATAATTAATATTGCAGTAACCACTAAAAATAAAGCTTTTACATATCCTACCCCTTTTTTCAAAGCAAATTGAGCACCTAACAACGCACCTATCATCATGCTAGAAGCCATAATAATACCATAAAAATAATTGACCTGACCTAAAATCATGAAAAATAATAACGCACCACAATTTGATGCAAAATTTAAAACCTTTGCATTACCAGCTGCACTTAAAAAGTCAAAGCCAAATAATAAAAGTGTAAATAGCATAAAGGAGCCTGTACCACCACCTAAAAACCCATCATAAAATCCAATAACAATAAATATTAATGTAAATAATACTGCTTTTGTAAAAGTAAAATCGGTAAATGTTCTTATATTTCCCCAATCTTTTTGTATGACGGTATAAATAAGAACTAATGACAATGCTATAATGATTAGCGGTTTTAAAATATTTGCTGGTATGTATGTCGCAATGATAGCACCACCACCAGAAGCAACAAATATTAGTGGAAACATCTTTCCTACTATTTTCAAGTCAACTTTACCTGAACGTAAAAATTTTAATGCACTTGTTAACGTACTAAAAGAACTCGCAAATTTATTTGTACCTAAAGCAACAGATGGTGGCAAACCAACTGCAAGTAATGCGGGGGTTGAAATTAGTCCACCCCCACCAACTACAGAATCGACGAATGAAGCGATAAAACCAAAGGCAACAATCATCAACATAATCGATAAATTCCAATCCATATTAAGCCTAACCCCTTTGTTTTTATTACATTACGAATTTTAGAATAAATCTTTAATCAATGAATCTGTAGATTGTTCTTTCGCACTTTTATAATTTTGATCTATTGTTAATGTTTCAATATTTTCAACTGCATTTTCTATCATTTCATCAAAATTAAATACACTTTCATATTTTATTACTTTGTCAAAGTCCGGTTCAGTTACAGGATTTTTCGGAGTAAATATTGTACAACAATCTTCATAGGGTTGAATAGATGTTTCAAATGTACCAAGTTCTTTCGCTTTCTTAATAATGTCTTCTTTATCTAACGTTAATAGAGGTCTTAAAACAGGTGTAGCTGTAACATGATTAATAGCGTACATACTCTTTAGCGTCTGACTTGCTACTTGACCAAGATTCTCTCCATTTACGATAGCATTAGCATTTATTTGATGTACAACTTTATCAGATATACGCATCATCATTCTTCTTGTAGAAGTCATCGTATAACGAGGATGTACAACTTTATTAATTTGCTTTTGTATTTCTGTAAATGGCACGAGATGCAATTTGATAGGACCAACACGTTCCGCTAGAATTCTTGTTAATTCGATAACTTTATCTTTAGCTTTTTCGCTCGTAAACGGTGGACTATGAAAATGTATTGCTTCAACAGTTACACCACGTTTCATTACTTCTATTCCCGCTACAGGAGAATCAATACCACCACTTAACATAAGTAATGTCTTACCACCTGTACCGACTGGCAGTCCACCTGCACCAGCGATTACTTTTTCATAAATATAAATAGCATCCATTCTTACTTCTATTTTAATTTCATAGTCAGGATTTTTAACATTCACTGTTATATTATTATTTTCTTTTAGTATTGCTCCACCGACTTGACGTTGCAATTCGTACGTATCCAATCGAAATGACTTGTCAACGCGTTTTACATCAACCTTAAAAGTTGAACCTTTTTCAAAGTCATGAGATAACTGTATTGCTGATTGATTAATTTTCTCTTCGTTTTTATCAATTTTTATAACTGGACTAATTGATTTTATACCATAAACTTTAGATAAGCGTTGAATGATTTCATTTATGTCTGCTTCAGGGGATAATTCTATGTACATTCTATCCCTCTTTCCTTTGACATGATAACCACTTAATGGAATAAGCGCGCGTTTCACATTATCTTTAAGTTGATTAACAAACATTTTTCTATTCGTACCTTTAAGCGTAAGCTCTCCATATCTAACTAATAAATGATCATATTGCATTACTTTAACAGCTCCTTAATTTCCTTATATACAGATTCAAATGCATTCATAAAACTTAATATATCGTTTTCAGTCGTATGTGCCCCTAAAGAAATTCTTATACTACCTTCTATTTTTGACTCTGCAATTTCCATTGCAAGTAAAACCTCATTCAATTTATTCATCTTAGAAGAACAAGCGCTTGTAGTTGAAACCATTACGTTTTGTTTGGAAAAAGCATTAACAAGTACCTCACCCTTAACACCTGGAAATCCTATATTTATAATATGAGGTGATGCATTTTGAGGAGAGTTGATAAATACATTTTTGTATTCTGCTAAAAATGAAAGTAATTTATTTTTATAATTGCTTAAACGTAAATTAAGCTCTTTTGTTTGATCAACTGCATTCTTTATAGCTCTAACCATAGAGATAGCCATTGGTAGATTAATTGTACCACTTCGTAGCCCATATTCTTGCCCACCACCATGTACTATAGGTTCTATGTTTTGAATATTTTTTAAAAGTAGTAGTCCCTGACCTTTAAGTCCATTAAACTTATGACCACTTAAACTCAAACTATCAATATGATTAATTTGCATAGGCACTTTACCTAAAGCCTGGACTGCATCAACATGAAAGTGTGCACGTGGGTAATTTTTTACAATATTTGCTATTTCTTCAATAGGTTGAATTTGTCCCATAATATTATTGACATACATACATGTCACAAGTCCTACTTTATCTGTCATTAATGATTTTAAGTGTTCTGTGTCCAACTTACCTTCTTTTGTCACATCAACGTATTTTAATTTAAAACCTTTTTCCCTTTCCAAATACCTCATTACTTCCAAAACTGAAGGATGTTCTAAGACTGATGTGATAATCTCATTAGCAGTTTCTTTTTTCATATACGCAATACCTTTTAGCAGTATATTATTCGATTCAGTTGCGCCACTTGTAAAAATGATATCAAACTGATTATTTAAGTTTAATATACGATTGATTTCACTTTTTGCTTTTAATAATAATTGTTCAGCTTGAACCCCTGCATGATGAGGACTATTTGGATTGAAGTATAATGTTTGGTTCACTTTCACGAATGAATCAACAACATCTTGATCAGCTTTGGTAGTGGCTGCATTGTCTAAATAAATCACTGATAACACTTCTCCTTCAAATTTTAATTAAATCTTGTTTTAATAATGAATTGTTTCACTATAAATTAACAAATTAGGATACTCAAGCATTATACTATTTTCTCACAAAATTAAAAGAGTATGACAATGAATTTTAATTCACTACTAGTAGAGCAATAAAAAACCTGAGACATTCATTATTGTCTCAGGTAATTTTGATTCATGCACAGTCCATGACTGTAAAAAAATACATTTATACTAATCTTTGACTCTATTAATTATGATTAAAATAAGATAGTAAATCTCATGTAGATTTAACTCACATTTGTATAATATTTATACACAAATTACTATTCTTTAATCACTTGCTCTTCAATATGTTTGGTAATACCAGGTTCAACACTTTCTAATGCTTCTTCAGCTATCTCTATCGCACGTTTATATCGGTTATTTTTAAATAATCGTTCAGCTTCATTTAAGCTTTTATCAACATGATGATGGTCCTTACGGTATCTATTACCATATTGAATAAGCTTTTCTGCGTATACAGCATTTACAAGTACATCGTTAGCTTCATCTTCAAATGTATTCATTTGAATAACAATTTTTGCTACTTTATCCTTTAGTTGTTTAACATGAATTGGACGTTCTCTAAATTGTTCATTTACTTCTCTTACTTCATTATCAATTTCATTTTTCATGATAATAAAACGTTCTGGGACGCTAGTTAAATTAGAAGCTAATAAACGTCGATAAACTTCTTCTTTCTTAGATTGCACTCTCAATAAATTATCTTCTGCTTCAGCTTCATCTTCGCGTAATTGGATAAGATGATTTTGAAGTTTATCTTGTTCTTTGTTAATCACAGATACATGATCTTCAAGGTACTGTAAATTATCTTGTACTTCACTGTAACGTACCGCAGATTTAGAAGTTTCTTTTAAAATATCATCATAAACTGAGATGAGACTTTGAATTTCATTTTCAAATTGTCTTACACTTTGAGCATCTGATTCATTAATATAGTAGTTTTCACGAACATATTCAATTTCGGTTTGTAATGTATAGTTCATATCTTTGGCCTTAAATAAGTCATCAGTAATGATATCTTTCGTTTCTTCAACTTCATTTTTGGCTTTTACTTCATATTCAATAAGATCATACATTTCATCTAATTTATCATTAATATTTTCAAGTTTATTATTAGCTTCATCTAATTCTAATCGACTAATCATTGGTTCAACAAAACTTAATTCTGTCTTAAGACTTTGTATTGTACCATCGACTTTGACATGGTCTAAATCATAGCCTTCAACCTTTAAGTCTCTACATCCATATTTTAAATCTTGAAACTGTCCTGGTAATTCTTTTTGAGTTTCTCGAATTAATTCTGGAATTTCATCCATATAAGATTTTAAATTTTTAATTTGATCTTCTAAAGCAGCAATGTGATTATGAGCTTGAACATAATTACCTTCACTTTTTAAATTCTCATATTCATTTAACTTGGGCTCATAATTTTCGATTTCATTTTCAAGTGGTTCAGCTGCTTCACCAAATTGATGACGATTGGCTAATACATCACGTTTCATTTCACGATAGTCAACTTTACACTTTTCATACAATGCTTCATTTTCTTTATGTAAGTTTATAATGTCGTCCACTTGAGTTACTTGATGCTGATAATTCTCTTCGTATTGATCCATTAATTCGTGAGCATCATCAATTTCAGTTTGTGCTGCCGTGAATTTAAATTTCTCTAACAACTCTTCAGCATTTTGAATTTTTTCTTCCACTGGAGCTAAGTATTTATTTGTAGTTTCTGTGTTGTCTTTTTTCATTGCATCATACTTAGTCTTTGTTTCACCTTTTAAATTTAAACCAGTAAGTTTTCTTAGGTTATCATCTAAAGGTAATTGTTCAATTTCGTTCTTACGCTCTTCTGTTTTTTCAATTAAATTTCTTTTGTTTGAGCGCATATAAAACAATACGCCAATAGCAATTAAAATAACTACTAATATTGCTAATATGATAAATAACACCATATACTTCTCCTCCTATTTTATCATCTTACATTATAACGTAATTTTGTGCGTCGTTAAATCACAAAATCAATTAATTGATAGATTATTTTTAAAAGATTATACTAAATTAAAAATTGTAGTAACGAGGTATGACGATGACAAAGAATATTCCAACAAATTACAAACTGATATCAAAACAACTTGCTAGTTTAATCGAAGATGAAAAGAATTTAATTGCAATATTAAGCAATACTTCTGCCCTTCTTAACGATACAATTGATCAAATTAATTGGGTAGGTTTTTACCTTATTGAAAATAACGAACTTATTCTTGGGCCATTTCAAGGTCATCCTGCTTGTGTACATATTGCTATTGGTAAAGGGGTTTGTGGCACTGCCGTTTCATCTGGTGAAACACAACGTGTTAAAGACGTCCATCAATTCCCTGGCCACATAGCTTGTGACGCAAATAGTCAATCAGAAATTGTTATTCCATTACATCAAAACGGCAAGATTATCGGAGTATTAGATATTGACGCTCCTATAAAAAACAGATTTTCACAAGATGATCAAGAAGGACTTGAATCCATTGTAAAAACTTTAGAAAAACAACTCAATCAAATTTAAAAAAATCTTGACACTTTCTTTTAAAATGATAGAATAATCTTTGTGTGAATTAACGAAAATAGCAGTTATATATTATCTAGCTCTATGTTGTTCCCAATGTGGACGTGTCGCGTAACTGTCGCTATAAGGTGAAGACACATAAAACAATATATCTCGATAAGCATGTAACACTCTTTTTTGTTTTTTCATAACAACAAAAAAGAAAAAGGAGGAGTCTCACATGGCTCGATTCAGAGGTTCAAACTGGAAAAAATCTCGTCGTTTAGGTATCTCATTAAGCGGTACTGGTAAAGAATTAGAAAAACGACCATATGCACCAGGACAACACGGTCCTAACCAACGTAAAAAATTATCAGAATATGGTTTACAATTACGTGAAAAACAAAAATTACGTTACTTATATGGAATGACTGAAAGACAATTCCGTAACACATTTGATATTGCTGGTAAGCAATATGGTGTACACGGTGAAAACTTCATGATTTTACTTGCTAGTCGTTTAGATGCAGTTGTTTATTCATTAGGTTTAGCTCGTACACGTCGTCAAGCACGTCAATTAGTAAACCACGGTCACATTGAAGTGGATGGTGGACGCGTAGACATCCCATCTTACTCATTAAAACCTGGTCAAGTGATTACAGTTCGTGAAAAATCACAAAACTTAGATATTATTAAAGAATCTGTTGAAATTAACAATTTCGTACCAGAATATTTAGACTTCGATGCTGACAACTTAAAAGGTACTTTCGTTCGATTCCCTGAACGTAGCGAGTTACCAGCTGAAATCAATGAACAATTAATCGTTGAGTACTACTCAAGATAATCGACTTCTATTTTTACACCCAATTCCAATCTTGGATTTGGGTGTTTTATTTTATGTAAAAATTTCTATCTCATTTTGGTTTTTAAGTATTTAAATGTATGATGCATTTTGTTTAATAAAAACTGGGATATTAAATAATATTCCAGTTTTTATTAACAATAATCAATACTCAACTTAATTGAAAATACGCTCTTATTTATTACTTTTTGAAGTAACTGATGATTGTACGTATTGAACTTCGCGTTCTATACCTACATTTCCTCTCATTCTTATAGCTCAAATAAATCTTCAGGTACATCGGAAATAATACCGTCAACACCAATATCTATTAATTTTTGTGATTCTTTTAATTTATTTACAGTATAAGGTAATACTTTTAACTCTTCCTCATGAGCAAGTTGCATAAATTTCTTCGAAACAATTTGATAATTAGGATTAGCATAATCAGCAACTTTGGCAATTTTTTTGAAATTTGGTAACTTGTGCCAATATTTTTTCTTACTAATTAATAAACCTAATTCATAATCTAAATTCATTGCTGACAATTTTTTTACACAATCAAAATCGAATGATTGTAAAATCACTTTAGATTTAGATATTTGTCTTTCCTTCAATTTATCAACAATCATATTTTCAATATTTGGATACTGACTAGGCTTTTTTATTTCTATTAATAATTTTTGTGAAAAGTTATCTGCTAAATCTAACACTTCATCAAAAGTCGGTATACTCTCCCCTTTAAATTTCTCTCCTTTATAGAAACCAAAATCTAACGCTTTTAATTCTTTTAAAGTAAAATCAGAAACCTTACCTTTACCATTTGACGTACGATCGATAGTATCATCATGTATAACGACAAGTTCTTTATCTTTTGTGTAATGTACATCAATTTCCAACATATCTATATGTAACATGAGCGCATGTCGATAAGCGATAATAGTATTTTCAGGATAATCTTCAGGTAATCCTCTATGCGCTACGATTTGGAAATGTTGATTTGGACGTCGAAATTTCATCAAAGTCACCTTTCTTTTAAACTTATTTAATTTGCCCTAAACTTAAATTACCATAATTAAATTGGAGGTCAATTCATATGGTTAGACATGATTTTAAAGTTAAAACTGAATGGCTAGGTGGACGCGAAGAAGTAGGTAAACTTCGAGGAGATATTATCAATGAAAATATATCCATCCCCTCTTCACTCGGTGGCCAAGGAGAAGGCACAAATCCAGATGAATTACTAGTAAGTGCAGCATCATCTTGTTACATCATTTCACTCGCTGCAACACTAGAAAAGAGTGGTTTTACTAATGTAAAAATTAATCAACAGTCAATAGGTACAGCCTCGTTTAAAAATAAAAAATTTAAAATGGAACGTATTACACATTATCCCTCAATTAAAGTACCCTCTTCTCAAACAGAAAAGCTTAAAAGTATTTTAGATAAATTATTAGTGATTGCAGATAATAATTGTATGATATCTAATGCAATACGGAATAATGTCATTATTTCAATTGAACCTAATTTAATATAAATCATATAGCTATCACAAATTTTAAACATGTAAACGTTTTAATTATGTGATAGCTATATAATAAGGGTTTTAAATATTCAGAATTTTTGCTAAAATAAATAAATCTTATTATGGGAGGAATGTACAATGCAGTATTACCAACCTTTATTATTAACACCTGGACCAACTCCTGTACCGGAACAAATCTTGAGTGCCGTACAATTACCAATGGTAGGTCATCGTTCTACTGACTTTGAGGAAATTGCTAGTGAAGCATTTAAAGGTTTAAAGCCAGTATTTGGTAGCAAAAACGAAGTACTTATTCTTACATCTAGTGGCACTAGCGTATTAGAAGCAAGTATGCTTAACATCGCGAATCCTGACGATCATATTGTGATAATTGTTTCTGGTGCATTTGGAAATCGCTTTAAACAAATCGCACAAACTTATTATAATCATGTACATGTATATGATGTTAACTGGGGTGAAGCTGTAATAGTTGATGACTTTATCACTTATTTAAAGCAATTAAACGTTCCAGTCACTGCAGTATTCACTCAAATTTGTGAAACATCTACTGGTGTCATACATCCAGTTCACCAATTAGGTCATGCACTTAAAGCTTTTGATAATTCCTTATATTTTATTGTTGATGGTGTAAGCTGTATCGGTGCAGTGGATGTTGATTTAACAAAAGATAAAATCGATGTATTAGTTTCGGGAAGTCAAAAAGCTATCATGCTACCACCAGGTCTAGCATTTGTTGCTTATAGCGATAGAGCAAAAAAACGATTTGCTGATGTAAAAACACCGAGATTCTATTTAGATTTAAATAAATACATAAAATCACAAGAGCAAAATTCAACGCCCTTCACCCCTAATGTTGGTCTATTTAGAGGAATAAATGCTTATGTAGAACTTGTAAAAAAAGAAGGATTAAATCACGTTATTTCACGCCATTTTAAAATACGTAATGCCTTAAGAGCAGCACTAAAGGCACTTGAATTAGAATTATTAGTAAAAGATGATGCTCATGCCTCACCTACTGTGACCTCATTTGTTCCAAAAAATCAAGAAGAACTTAATATCATTAAAAATCAACTTAAATCTCAATTCAATATAACTATTGCTGGGGGACAAGGACACTTAAAAGGACAAATTTTGAGAATTGGTCACATGGGGAAAATATCTCCTTTTGATATTTTAGCAGTCGTGTCTGCATTGGAAATTATTTTAACTTCTAATAGAAATGTCAATTATATTGGAACAGGGATAACTCAATTTATGGAGGTTATTAGACATGAGTCATAAGATATTAGTATCAGACCCAATTTCTGAGGATGGTTTACAAAGTATTTTAAAACATCCAGAATTTGACGTAGATATACAAACAGATTTATCTGAAAATGATTTAGTAAATATGATTTCAACTTATGATGCTCTTATCGTACGAAGTCAAACCCAAGTAACAGAGCGAATTATTAATGCTGCAACAAATTTGAAGGTCATTGCAAGAGCTGGTGTAGGTGTGGATAATATTAATATAGAAGCAGCGACTTTAAAAGGTATTTTAGTAATTAATGCTCCTGATGGTAATACAATTTCTGCTACAGAACATTCAGTAGCTATGTTGCTTGCAATGGCACGAAATATTCCTCAAGCACACCAATCTTTACGTAACAAAGAATGGAATCGTAAAGCATTTAGAGGGGTTGAACTTTATGGCAAAACCTTAGGTGTTATCGGTGCTGGTAGGATTGGTTTGGGCGTCGCTAAACGTGCGCAGAGTTTCGGTATGAAAATTTTAGCGTTCGATCCTTATTTAACAGAAGATAAAGCGAAGTCATTAGATATTCAAATTGCAACTGTTGATGAAATTGCCGAAAAATCCGACTTTGTAACAGTTCACACACCATTAACACCTAAAACTCGAGGAATTGTTGGTTCATCTTTCTTTAACAAAGCTAAACAAAACTTACAAATCATAAATGTTGCCAGAGGGGGTATTATAGATGAAACTGCACTTATTGAAGCATTAGATAATAACTTAATAGATCGTGCAGCTATTGACGTATTTGAACATGAACCTCCTACTGATTCCCCTCTCATTCAACATGATAAAATTATTGTCACACCACATCTTGGCGCCTCTACTGTAGAAGCGCAAGAGAAGGTTGCAGTCTCTGTATCTGAAGAAATAATTGAAATTCTAACTAAAGGGAATGTTGAGCATGCTGTGAATGCTCCAAAAATGGATTTAAGCAAAGTTGATAAAACAACTCAAAGCTTTATAGGTTTAAGTACAACTATTGGTGAGTTTGCTATTCAGCTTCTCGATGGTGCTCCGAGTGAAATTAAAGTTAAATATGCTGGTGACTTAGCGCAAAATGACACTAGTTTAATTACAAGAACAATTATAACGAACATCTTGAAAGAAGATTTAGGTAATGAAGTCAATATTATTAATGCATTAGCAATACTTAACCAACAAGGTGTCACGTATAATATAGAAAAACAAAAGAAACATTCTGGCTTTAGTAGTTACATTGAGCTAGAACTAGTTAATGATCAAGATAAAATCAAAATTGGCGCAACGGTATTCGCAGGTTTTGGCCCAAGAATAGTACGTATTAATGATTACTCACTTGATTTTAAACCTAACCAATATCAATTAGTAACATGTCATAAAGATAAACCTGGTATAGTAGGACAAACAGGCAACCTATTGGGAAGTCACGGAATTAATATTGCGTCAATGACTTTAGGACGTAACGATGCTGGTGGAGATGCTTTAATGATTCTTTCTATTGATCAACAAGCAAGTGAGGAAGTTATAAAAATTTTAAATGAAACAAGCGGATTCAACAAAATTATTAGCACTAAGTTAACAATTTGATTAACTACTTTCGTCTTTTTATAAACCAACAAAAATACCTCAGATTGAAATTAATATACAATCTGAGGTCATTTTTTGTCTATAATAGAATTTTTCGAATCTTAGTTATATCCTCTACTACATGATCTGCTCCATTTGCAACTAATTCAGAGTGAGCAGCTTTACCTTTTAAACCAGTTAAAGTACCAATGAACGTAGCCCCTATCTTCTTCGCACTTAATAAATCAGCTAAAGAGTCGCCTACTATGTAAACCTCATCTTTATTTACGATATCTTCTTGCTTTGTCGCATATCGTTCATATTGGTCATTATAATTTCCATTTAACGTAGCGATGTAACTAAACGGGTTAGGTTTTCCTAAAGGTTGATATTGAGGAAATTGTTTCTCTGCTAGCAACACCTCACTTGCCGTTACGATATGTTCATCTTTAAAATAAGATTTTAATCCCAATGATTGAAATGGAATAATTGTTTCAGTTCGAGGTCTACCAGTTGCTATCGCAATTTGATATCCCGCTTCTATTAGATTTTGAAGTAATAATTGAATTTCTTCTATAGGTTTAAGAATGACCTCATCATAAATGAAACCTTTCTTAAAATCTTGAATATCTTTTTTATATTCAACTTGATTAAATAAAGCTTTTCCTAAATACCATTCTTGATATATATCTTTTGCTAATGTCCATAAAGCACTTTTCAATTTAAATAAACTAGTGTTGTTAAGTTCTAATTGATTTTTAGCGTAAACTTCCAAATCTTCGTAAATAGCATCTTTACCATTTCTAAACGAAGCTATCACATCGTAAGGTAAGCTATAATTTATCGTTTTATCAGTTAAATCCTTTGCTATTTCCTTTAAAGTCTCTTTGGTAAACAATAATTCATCAAGTAATTGATCTCGTAATGATGGTTTTAATTGTTTAGCTTTATCAATTAAATGAATACTAAATACAATAAATAGCATATCCCAATTTGAATTTAAACCAAGTGACTTTAGTTGATTTAATATTCGGTCATTATTAAATACGTTTCTACGTATTTTGTTTATATCATTTTCAGTTAAATTACCATCAAAATGAATATCTATGTCACAATTTAAAAAATCTGGACTCGATAAAAGTTCAGCTACAGTAATTGCTGAAACATCAAAACATCGTTCTTCACTTAAAAATACGCCATCTACATCAAATAATATAGCCTTCATGCCTTACCCCTTTCATTTCAGAAAATTCTGATATAACTATATTACATGGTTCAATAAAAAAGGGCAAACTCCTTACGAGCCACCCCTTTCACAAACTAATTCATTTGGTGATCCATTTCATTGGCAACTTGTTGTACGTGTGTTCCAATAATCACTTGGGTATAATGGTGTCCATTTTGAGTTATACCAATAGCTCCAGCATTTTTAATTTTCTGCTCATCTATAATCGAATTATCTTTAAGCTCCAATCTAAGCCTTGTTGCACAATGATTTAAACTAATAATGTTTTCTTTACCACCTAATCCGTCTAAAATACGTTTTGCGTTTTGATAATATTTACTTGTAGTGGTTTTGTTCTGTAATACTTCCATTTCAGAAGTATCATTTGATGTTGGATCGATAAGTTCATTATCTCCCCTACCTATAGTACTTAAATTAAAGACTTGTATGACAACTCTAAAGATAACGTAATAGATAATAAAAAAGACTACACCCTGCAATAATAACATCCAAGGTTGATTAGATATCGGATTAACCAATGAAAGCACATAATCTATAAGACCTGCACTAAATGAAAATCCTGCTGTCCAATGAAACATTGCTGCTATAAATAATGATAATCCAGTTAAAACAGCATGAATAACAAATAAAACTGGAGCTACAAACATGAATGCAAACTCTATGGGTTCAGTTACACCCACAAAGAATGCCGAAACTGAACTTGCTAAAAACCAAGCATAAACTTGTTTTTTTTGATTCGTCTTTGCAGTATGATACATCGCCAAAGCTGCTGCCGGTACACCAAACATCATAACAGGGAAAAATCCTGCTTGGTATCTGCCAGTAATTCCCTTAATGGCATTTTTACCACTTTGAAATTTACCTATGTCATTTATTCCAGCAGTATCAAACCAAAATACATTATTGAGCGCATGATGCAACCCAGTAGGTATTAACAATCTATTAAAAAAACCATATAATAATGCACCGAATGGACCCATACCAACAATCCACTTACCAAAAGTAACTATCCCATTATAAACTGGAGGCCAAATCAATAATAAAATAATCGCTAAAATTGTACAAAAGAATGCTGTCATGATTGGAACAAGTCGTTTCCCACTGAAGAATGATAAGGCCATAGGTAAATTCGTTTCACTAAATTTGTTATAACTATATGCAGCAATCAAACCTATAATAATCCCTACAAACACATTTCCATTATTCATTTGACTGAATGCTAAATCAATTTTAGATTCTTTAATTTGTAACAAAGTTGCTAATTTTTCTGGAGATAGTACTACTGTAACTATAAAAAATCCTAACGCTGCCGCTAATGCTACTGCGCCATCATTCTTCTTAGCCATACCGATAGCTACACCAATAGCAAATAATATACCTAATTGCTCTAATATAGTGGTCCCAACACTTGTGAAAAAGAGTGCAGCTTGAGGAAGTATATTTAAAGCATCTAAAACATGACCTATGCCTACAATAATTGCGGCTGCTGGCAGAACTGCTACAGGTAACATGAGAGACCTACCCAAATGTTGCAAAAGTTTATACATTTATATCATCCCTTATTTTTATTATCAAACGTTAAAACACTGTAATACAAAATCGTTTTCTATTCCATACATTAAAACAAAATTATTTGCTCTAGAAAAATAATTATCCACCTTAATGTAAACGCTTAATTATAATCTAAAAGAAAGAACGTCTATACAAATCATTTAATTGTACGACGTTCCTCAACAGTAATGATATCTATATCACTCTATTTCTTTAAACTATGTGAAATTTCATTAAGTTCTTTTTGTAATTGAGTTGTGCGTCTTTCGATTTCTTTGGTTAAGAAATCAACTTTCTCGTTCCGTTTCAAATCCTTTGGAATATCATCCATCTCAATTGGTTTACCAATTTTGATTAATGCTTGACCTGTAATCAAACCATGAATTTTTTTTGGACCCACATAAGCTGCTGGTAAGATAGGTGCTTTCCCAAGCATTGCTATAGTAGCTGCACCACGTTTTAATGGGGCTCCCTCTACTGAAGTACGATGACCAGTTGGGAAAATACCTATAGTTTTATGTTCTTTAAGTAAATTCACTGGTTTTTTTAATGTACTTGGGCCAGGATTTTCTCTATCAACTGGAAATGCATTTAGTGATTTCAAAAATTTGCCAGCCCACTGATTCTTAAATAATTCTTTTTTAGCCATATAATGGATTTGATTAGGTAGTAATGCCATTCCTAACATGATTACTTCGTTATAACTTTCATGCGTACAAGTTACAACATATTTACTATCTTTAGGAATATTTTCCTTACCAATAACATATAATGATTTAGACATTTTCACTAAAATAACATCTAAAATCTTACTTATAAAATTGTACATAATGTCACCTGCTTATTTTCTTTATCATAATGATTTTATCACTATCAAATTCATAGAACAATACAACACATGTTTTCTTTAGTCATTAGATAACTATAGCACTGAAATACATATCAATATAACAACAAAATTATTTGTATCAAGCAATGATTCTTCTATATCTTAAAGGCAACAATATCATTTATGATAATACTCCTAAAGTCGTATAGTTGATTGCTAGCAAATTTTATACAAACGATACATAATAGTAATACAGACTACAAATTATGGAGGTAACAAATGTCAGAACAAGAAAAGAATCAACACCACTATCGTAATTCTTCACAGAAGCGACACACTTTTCCATGGATTAAAACAATTATTGTTGCAATAATCGCTGGAATTATTGGAGCACTTCTCGTCTTAGGTATTGGTAAACTCCTAAATAAAAATGGTTTTAACAATGAAGGTGCTACTGTTCATCAAGTTTCAAATAGTCATGGTGGCAATCAGCTAGATGGTAAAAGTAATCAATACAAATCAGTACATGACATGATTAAAGACGTTTCTCCCGCAATTGTCGGCGTGATAAACATGCAAAAATCTACAAACCTTGATGATTTATTCAACGGTAAGGCATCTAAATCAAAAGAAGCGGGAATTGGTTCCGGTGTGATTTATCAAATAAGTGATGGTTCCGCATATATCGTTACAAATAATCACGTTGTTGATGGTGCTTCGGAAATTAAAGTTCAACTACATAATTCAAAACAAGTAGATGCCAAATTAATAGGTAAAGACGCCCTAACAGATATTGCTGTTCTAAAAATAAAAGATACAAAAGGAATAAAAGCAATTCAATTTGCTAATTCGTCAAAAGTTCAAACAGGAGATAGTGTTTTTGCAATGGGTAATCCTCTAGGATTAGAATTTGCAAATTCTGTTACATCAGGAATTATTTCAGCTAGCGAACGTACAATTGACGCCAATACTTCTGCTGGTAATACTAAAGTTAATGTTTTACAGACAGACGCTGCAATAAATCCCGGTAATTCGGGTGGTGCATTAGTGGATATTAACGGAAATCTCGTTGGTATCAATTCCATGAAAATTGCGGCAGCACAAGTAGAAGGTATAGGTTTTGCTATACCTAGTAATGAAGTTAGAGTGACCATCGAACAACTCGTTAAACATGGTAAAATCGAACGCCCTTCAATCGGTATAGGTCTTATAAATTTAAGTGATATTCCTGAAAACTATCGTAAAGAACTACATACTCATAAAGACAAAGGCGTTTATGTAGCTAAAGTAGACAGTGAAAATGCCATTAAAAAGGGTGATATTATTACTGGAATAGATGGTAAACAAATAAAAGATGATACAGATTTAAGAACTTATTTATACGAGAGCAAAAAACCAGGTGAAACGGTTACTCTAAAAGTTATCAGAGATGGTAAGACACAAGACATTAATGTAAAATTAAAAAAACAAGCATCTGCATCTGAATCATCTCAATCACAAAGTCAATTTGCTCAATAAAAAATTTTCATATTACGTTTATTGATTTTAATATATTATAGTTGATCGATTTTAAGTAAAAACTCTGAGTATACTTCATAGTAAGAGATACTCAGAGTTTTACTTTTATAGTTATTCCTTTTTAAATAAATCTTTTAATTTTTATAATATATAGAAAACATTGTGAAATGATTCAATCAAATTTTTTCATTTATGATTGGTAATTAACCATGAAATATTTTTTCTTTCCTCGTCGAATTATTGTAATTTCATCTTCAATAAGGTCTTTACTACTTAACTCATAATCGACTGATTGTTGACGTTCACCATTAATATATATTGCACCGTTGTTTACATCTTCACGTGCTTGGCGTTTAGATGAAGCAATACCTGTTTCAATAAGTGCTTCAACTATATTTGTCGTTTTTGTAGATAGCGTTACTTGAGGTACGTCTTTAAACCCTTCTTTAAGTTCTTTAGCAGATAATGATTTTAAATCTCCACTAAACAGTGCTTTTGAAATACGTATAGCGTCTTTTAAAGCTGCTTCACCATGAATAAATTTCGTAACATTTTCCGCTAGTGCTTTCTGTGCTTCACGTAAGTGAGGCGCTTCATTTTTTGATTGTTCTAATCGATTAATTTCTTCTTTTTCTAAAAAAGTAAAATATTTTAAGAATTTAATTACATCTTCGTCAGATTGATTAATCCAAAATTGATAAAATTCATATGGACTTGTCTTTTCAGGATCTAACCACACAGCTCCAGACTCTGATTTACCAAATTTCTTCCCATCTGATTTAGTTACTAATGGGATTGTTAGGCCATATGCCTCAGTTTGTCCATACATTCGTCGCATTAATTCAATACCACTTGTAATATTACCCCATTGATCAGATCCGCCTACTTGAATTTTACAATTTAACTCACGATTTAAATAGCCAAAATCAATAGCTTGTAAAATAGTATAAGTAAATTCTGTATAAGAGATACCATGTTCTAAACGTGTTTGAATAGAATCTTTTCCTAGCATATAGTTAACGCCAACATGTTTACCATAATCTCTAAGAAAACTAATCAACGAAATTTGACCAAGCCAATCTTTATTATTAACTAATTTTGCCCCTTTATCACTGCCAAATTCAAATAATCGATGCATTTGATTAGACAGGCCTTTGACGTTAGCTTCAACTTGTGATTCTGTTTGTAACACGCGCTCTTCAGACTTTCCAGAAGGATCTCCTATCATACCAGTACCTCCACCAATTAAGACGATAGGACGATGCCCATGTTCTTGGAAGCGTCTTAATGTTAAAAAAGGTAACAAGTGACCAATATGTAAACTATCAGCTGTAGGATCTGCGCCGCAATATAAAGTGACCTGTTCCTTATTTAATAATTCTTCGATACCCTCTTCATCTGTTTGTTGATAAATTAACCCTCTCCATTTTAAATCTTCTATTAAAGCATTAGCCATTGATAAAATCCTCCTAAATTATTTTATAAATTTAAAAAAGTTAAAGATATTTAATAAATATAGTGATATAAGTGATTTATTCAAACATATTAAAAAGCGCCCCTACAAAATGTAAGGGCGCTTGTGCACGGTACCACCATACTTAGATAGAGTTCGTTACTCATAAATATCTCTATTAATGATACGTTCATTAATAAAACGTTGAATAATAAAAATAGCAAGGTGTATTCACCAATAAGAAACTACTAGTTCACAGCCACCACTAGTTCTCTTTAAGCTTTCTCAAAAGTTACTTGTCCTTTATATTCAAAACATATTGAATTGAATATTATTATAGTTAACATTATTTTAAAAGTCAACTTTCAAGATATGGTATACTATATCTAACTTTAGGAGGTATCTAATGCATTTCAACAAGTATCAAATACTAACTACAGATAAATATACTAAATTTGAACATTTATATAAGAAGGTCAAACATATATGTGTCGTAATTTTTTTGGTGGTTTTTTTGATTGGTTTTATTATACTGTTGTCATTAGTATTATACTTCCAACAACTAACTAAAGATGCTTCGTCAATAAGTGATCGAGAGTTGAAAGCAAAAATCCTTCATATACCTGGCGATGAGCTAATAAATCATAATAATCAAATTTTAGAAGAATATGATCATTCACAAAATACACTCATAGTTGGACCGAACCATGTAAATTCAAATATTATACATGCACTTACAGCCTCTGAAGATACATTATTTTATAAACATAACGGTATTATGCCTAAAGCACTTTTAAGGGCGATGCTTCAAGATATCACAAATTCAAACCAATCTTCTGGTGGTAGTACTATCACGCAACAATTAGTAAAAAATCAAGTGCTCTCAAATAAAAAAACTTATAGTCGTAAAGCAAATGAAATTATCTTGGCTACACGGGTCGAAAATTTATTATCAAAAGATGAAATCATATATACGTATTTAAATATCGTCCCATTTGGTCATGACTACAACGGTGCCAATATAACTGGTATATCGTCTGCTTCATATAGTCTGTTTGGTATACCTGCAAAAGATTTGAATATTGCACAATCAGCTTATCTCATTGGCTTACTGCAAAGTCCATACGGCTATACGCCTTATGACGAACACGGCAAAGTAAAGCCTTACCATCTTTTAAAATTGAGCATGAAACGTCAACAATACGTACTTAAACGTATGCGTGTTGAAGGAAAAATTTCTAAACAACAATACGAAAACGCTAAAAAATACAATATTAAACAGCACTTGCTGAAACAATCGAAAGACGAATAAAAATCAGATATATTTATCGAAATTTTTGAAATGAAAAGAGAGCGAGCAATATTTATTAATAACACTGTCTCACTCTCTTTTTTATTTTCTTAGAAAAGACCTATTGCTTTCCCATCATCAGTAACATCCATATTTAGTGCAGCTGGTTTCTTCGGTAAACCAGGCATAGTCATTATAGCACCAGTTAATGCAACGATGAATCCAGCGCCTGTTTTGGCTTCAAGTTCTCTAATTGTTATTTCAAAATCATTCGGGGCACCTAACAATGTCTGATCATCACTAAATGAATATTGAGTTTTAGCCATACAAATCGGATATTCATCCCAGCCATTCTCTTTAAATTGCTTTAATTGTTTTTGTGCTTTACTACTGAAATTTACTTTTGAACCTCCATAAATTTCTTTAACAATTGTTTCAATTTTAGCTTCGAGTGGTTGTTTTAACTCATATAAATGCTTAAAGTTTTGAGGTTCCTGCATTACATCGAACACTTGGTTAGCAAGTTCAATTCCACCTTCTCCACCTTTTTCCCATACTTCTGTTAAAGCAATACGCACTTGATTATCTTTAGCCCATTGTTTCACACACGCTGTTTCAGAAGGTGTGTCATGAATAAATGCATTTAAAGCTACTATTGGTTCGACACCGTATTTTTTAATATTATTCACATGTCTTTCAAGATTAACAAGTCCCGCTTCAACAGCCTCTATGTTCTCATGTTGAAGTTGGTCTTTTGCAACACCACCGTGCATTTTCAAAGCACGAATCGTTGCTACAACAACAACTGCTGATGGATCGAAACCTGCTTCACGAGCTTTAATGTTCATAAACTTCTCGGCACCTAAATCAGAACCAAATCCTGCTTCTGTAACAACAATATCAGATAAGTTTCTAGCAGTTTCAGTTGCTAATATAGAGTTACAACCATGAGCAATATTGGCAAAAGGGCCTCCGTGAACAAGAGCTGGAGTTCCCTCAATTGTTTGAACTAAATTTGGTTTAATCGCATCTTTAAGTATTAAAGTTAATGCACCTTCTACTTTCAAATCAGAAACTGTTATAGGTTTATGATGACGTGTATAACCAATGGTAATTCGACTTATTTTTTCTTTTAAATCTTTGATATTTCGGCTTAGACATAAAATAGCCATTATCTCTGACGCAACTGTTATATTAAAACCATCTTCTCTAGGTACTCCGTGAGTTGTACCACCTAATCCTACGTTAACATGACGTAACGCACGATCATTCATATCTAAAACACGTTTCCATTCAATTCTTCGTTGATCAATTCCCAATTCATTTCCTTGATGTAGGTGGTTGTCGATAAATGCGGAAAGTGCATTGTTTGCAGTAGTAATTGCATGAAAATCACCATTAAAATGTAAATTAATATCTTCCATAGGAAGTACTTGAGCATAACCACCACCTGTTGCGCCTCCTTTAATACCAAAAGTTGGTCCTAAGGCAGGTTCTCGTAATGCAACAGTAACATTATGATTCAACTTGTTAAATGCATCTGCTAAACCTACAGTTACTGTGGATTTTCCTTCACCAGCTGGTGTTGGGCTCATAGCAGTTACTAATACGACTTTCCCTTTTTTCTCCTGTTCTTGTATCTGATTAATATCTATTTTAGCTTTATAGTGGCCGTATGGTTCTAAAGCATCCTCAGTAATCCCTACTTTTCTTGCAATTTCACTTATTGGTTTAAGTTTTGATAAGTTTGCTATTTCTAAATCTGATAATTGTGCCAAAATATTCAGCCCCTTGATTTTATATAATTAACGAGTTATATGAATCATGATAACCGACTTACATTTAAATGTCGAATATTTTAATATATTTAGTGCTAAAAGTTCGTTATTTTAGAAATAATCATGCTATTCGTATTCTGGATACATAAGAAATTTTTCACAAAAGTTACACGTATAACAATACTTGTAATTCATTGATATGAAAATAATCGTATTTACCCATAAAATTACTAAATATTTAATTGTACTAACAAGAACAGTTATAAAGTTATTCCTTAGTAATGTGTGTTAAAGTGAATTTAAATAGAAAAATTGATTGATTCAGATACAATGAGTGAATATGAAAAACACTCTATAATGAAAATATTTATTTCACTATAGAGCATTAATATAGATATCTTATATGTCACTAATTATTATTACTGAGTTGTCCCACGGTATTCTATTCTATGAGGCAATATGACATTAGGATTTTCAATTTCTTCATCGTTCATGTATTTAGTCAGTAATCTCATTCCAACAGCACCAATATCATACAATGGTTGAATAACACTAGATAACTGTGGTCTCACCATTTCTACTAAACGTGTATTGTTAAAACTAATAATCTGTAAGTCTTCAGGTACTTTCACTCCAGCATCTTGTGCACTATGCAATATACCTATTGCTTGCTCATCACTAATACAAAGAACAGCATCTGGTAAATTCGATTGCAATTGTTCAAATGTTTTTATACCTGATTTGTAACTTTCATTGCCAGTTAAATGTAATGTATCGTCTAATTTTAGTTGATGCTGACTTAAAACATTTTTAAGGCCCTCTAAAACATCATCTTGTGCCTTTATAGAGTATTCTCCACCTATTAAAGAAAATGTTTTAGCACCCTTCTCTATAAGATATTGTGTTGCTTCTTCGGCTGCTTGTTTAAAATCAATATTTACAGATGCAATATGATCATCCTTACCATCCGTTCCAGAAACTACGACTGGTACAGATGATTGATTAATAAGACTTTTAATTTCTTCAGAAATAGTTCCACCTAAGAAAATAATACCATCGACTTGTTTACTTAATAAATTATTAAAAATTTCTTTTTCTTTTTCTGGATCATTATCTGAGTTTGAGATAATTGAGTGATATTTGTACATTGTTGCAATATCTTCTAAACCTCTTGCAAGTTGAGAATAATAAACATTTGAAATATCGGGAATTATAACTCCAACTGTCGTTGTACGTTTACTTGCAAGACCTCTTGCAACTGCGTTAGGTCGATAGTTTAACCTTTTAATGACTTCATTTACTTTATTACGTGTTTCTGGTTTAACATTTTGGTTTCCATTTACTACACGTGAAACAGTTGCCATTGATACCCTAGCCTCTCGGGCTACATCATAAATTGTAACTGTCATAATTTCCTCCTTGTAAACGTTTTATTTGTTATTATAACGTGTTTTCATATCATTTTCAAAGTTTATCATATTTGTATAGTTTGTGAAATCATTTTATGTTTTTGTCACAATTCTGTTAAAAACTCCGTTACATTTAATATTTTTTATGTGATTTTTTATTAATGGGTTGGTATAAATAAAATTTCCCATAGCTCAAAAGTATATTGAACTATGGGAAATTATCACTTATTTAATTGTATAACGATACATGATTTACTATTTCAGTTTCTTCGAATTGTACATATCAGCAAGTGGTTTTAATTCGTGATAAAATTGATTGAATTCATTAAGATCCATTTGTTGACCGGCATCACTTAACGCAACAGAAGGATCTGGATGAACTTCAGCCATAACTCCATCAGCACCAACGGCTAAAGCCGCTTTCGCTGTCGGTAACATAATATCTTTTCTACCTGTACTATGCGTTACATCAACCATAACAGGTAGATGTGTTCCTTGCTTTAAAATAGGTACAGCAGAGATATCTAATGTATTTCTAGTTGCTTTTTCGTATGTACGAATACCTCTCTCACATAAAATAATATTTCGGTTACCTTGTGAAGCAATATATTCTGCTGCATAGATAAATTCTTCTATCGTTGCTGATAAACCACGTTTCAATAAAATAGGTTTATCTGTACGACCAGCTTCTTTGAGTAACTCAAAATTTTGCATATTTCTAGCACCAATTTGGAAAACATCCAAATAATCTGAAGCGATTTCGAAATCATTTGGGTTAACTATTTCACTTACTACATTTAAGTTATATTTATCTTTAACATTTTTCAAAATTTTGAGACCTTCTACTCCAAGACCTTGGAAATCATAAGGAGAAGTTCTCGGCTTAAACGCTCCGCCACGAATAAATTTCTCGCCTTTAGCCTGCAAATCTTGTGCTACAGCATCAACTTGTTCTTGTGATTCTACAGAACAAGGACCAAATACAAATGATTTATTACCATCACCAATGATTCCACCATTATCAAATTTAACGATCGTATCTTCAGGTTTCAATTTACGTGATACATAAAGATGTTTTTCATTTTCTGATTTTTGTAAATCTGTAGAGGCTTTAAAAATTTCTTTAAATAATTGCTTAATCACATTGTCGTTAAATGGACCTTTATTTTTATCTAATAGCTGATTAATCATTTCCTTTTCACGCTGAGGATCATATACTCGTGTACCTTGCTTAATTTTTTCTTCACCAATTTTCTGTGCTAATTCTCCTCGCTTCGATAGTAATTCTAATATTTGATCATTTAAGGAAACAATTTCTTCTCTATACTGTTCTAGTTTATTAGTCATTTCTACTCACCTCTAAGATATAGTTCCGCATAAAGTATGTTACTTTAAAGCGATAAAATTAAAAATATTCAAATCTAATTTTAACAATTTCACATTTATAGTTCAAGCGTCAATTTACAGAAAATACTAAATCTTCTGTAAATTTATGTAAGTAATAATTTGTTAAATAATGACATTACAATATTATTTAAATGTTAAAAGAGATAGGAACGAACTGAATATAAATTCGTCGTCCTACCTCAAGATTTCAGATATTATTTAAATATCTAATTTTAAAGTGAAATAATCTCTTAAATTAATGACTTAAATTTAAAATTTAACATAATAATTACAATAGTTAGTAAATCGTGTTAAGTAGATAAAGAATATAACTTTTATAATGTTCAATACACTTCATTTTACTCTTTATCATTGTTAATATTTAAAACTCGAGATTAATCATTAAATGTTCGTTTTTCAATTTTGCTACTAGTTTTTTCTACTTTTTGTTGTTTATTACGTTTGTTTTGGTTAGGTGTATGTTGCTGTTTGCCTTTGGAATCCTCTTTATTTGCTGTTATATTCTTAGTCTGATTCGAATTTTTTTGGCTGTGCGGATTATTTGAATGTTTTTTAGATTCAGTAATAAGTGTAGGGATACGCTTCAATTTTGTTTGAGCTTTAGCAATTGATGGTTCTTTTAACAACGCTTCTGTAAGTTGTGTTTCTTTAGAGCCATTTGTGAGCTTAGATCTTTTTTCTTTTGCTGCCTGTGCTAAGCGATAAGCAACTGAATTAGTATCTGATGCTTGAGATTGATTTAAATTAGTTACAAGATTTGGAACATCAGAGTTATTTGAAGCTTTTATAGCTTCTTCTTGCATTAGATTTTTCGTGTTACTAGCAACTTCATTATTATTATTTATTCTATCTTTTTTTGCTTTTGCCGCTGCAGCTAATTTTTCTGTTTCAGTTTCTGACTTACTTTTAGTATCTTCTCCACTTGCAGAAGGGTTTGCTAAATCATGATTGCGTGCTTCTTCTTTAACTGCCGTTTGAGCAATTGCAATTTCTTCAGCAGAAGGTTCTTTCTCACTATCTATGTGCGTCGTAGATGTTTTATTGTTTGAATCAACTTCACTTTTAGCTTCTTGAATTGCCTGCGCTTCCGGTGATTCATCCGCTAAGTCTGTTTCGTGTTGAATAGCATTTTGTTGAGCTGCTAATTCTGTTGCTGATGGTCTCACATCATCCACTTGTTTTGTTTCTTTTTTTGCTTCTTGAATTGCTTGCGCTTCCGGTGATTCATCCGCTAAGTCTGTTTCGCGTTGAATAGCAGCTTTTTGAGCTTGTAATTCATCTGCATGGATATTATCTTTGGAATCATATTTTAATTGCTCAACTTTAGATTTAACAGAAACCACTGTATCTTCCGCTCGTTGTCTATAGTTTTCAACTTTACTACGTAAATCTTGTTCTTTTTCTTTCAATTCATCCGTTTTTTTATATATTTTATTTTTATAGTACAATCCAACAGCAGAACCTACTATCGCACTTGCTATGAAACTAACTACAAAATCCTTACGCTTCAATGAGTTAGATTGTGAACGAGATGTGCGATGATACAATTCTTCGCTTGTATGGCTTTTCTCGAAATTATCACGATTATAATGTTCCATAAACTTTCCTCCTAAAACAAAAGCACTTAAATAAGTAAAAGCCTCATTTAAGTGCATTTGTCATTAAATAGTATTAATTATTTATTAACACGTGAATTGTAGCTATGATTTGCATCATCTGCTACAGTGTTTGTTTTGTAGTTTGCACTTCCTCTACGATTGTATCTGTTTTGCCATTTGTCAGCAATTTCCATTGCAACATTTGACCATTGTACAACTTGAGAAATTTTATCTTCATTTTGAGAAATATTGTGCGTAATTGAGTTTGTAACTCTATCTACAGATCCATTTAAGTTTTGTACTGAGTCTCCAATGCCCTTAACAGCATCAACTACAGAATTTAAACGATCAACTTTACCTTGAATATCTTCAGTTAAGCGATTCACTTTATGAAGTAAATCAGTCGTTTCACGAGTAATACCTTGAACTTGACCTTCAACACCATCTAGTGTTTTAGCCACATAGTCTAAATTCTTTTTAACAGAAATAAGTACCACGACGATACCGATACATAAAATTAAAAACGCTATCGCAGCAATGATTCCTGCAATTGGTAAAATCCAATCCATTAAAAACGCCTCCTAATTACCATAAAATAAAAGTCATTAATATTTAATACCCATGATGCTTTTATATAAACATATTAAAAATCATTTTTTACGCCTAATTTTTCAAAATAAGCTTTTAGTAACTTTTGAATGTCACCAGCGCCCATAAATAAAATTACAGCGTTATCAAATTTTTCTAATACGTCAATACTATTTTCATCTATAAGCGTCGAGCCGTCAATACGATTGATTAAATCTTCTATAGTTAAATCTCCCGTATTTTCTCTTATTGAACCGAATATTTCACATAAAAATACTTGGTCTGCCTTACTTAAACTCTCAGCAAATTCGTTTAAAAATGCTTGAGTTCTTGAGAACGTATGTGGTTGAAAAACGGCAACAACATCTTTTTTCGGATATTTTTTTCGCGCTGTCTCAATTGTAGCACTAATTTCTCTTGGATGGTGTGCATAATCGTCTACTAATACTTGATTTGATACTTTTGTTTCATTAAAACGACGTTTTACACCACCAAATGTTATCAGTGCTTCTTTAATATTTTCTACATTCATGTTTTCTAAATAACTAATTGCTATTACAGCAAGTGCGTTTAGAATGTTGTGATTTCCATATTGTGGGGATAAGAATTGATCATAAAATTCGCCTTTAATATATACATCAAATTGCGTACCCTTTTCAGTAATTTGAATATTTTTAGCATAGATGTCATCTGTTTCTTTAAAGCCATAATAATAAACCGGAATATCTACATCTAATTTACGTAAATATTCATCATCACCCCAAGCAATAATTCCTTTCTTAACATTTAACGCCATATGTTGGAATGCATCATAAACATCATCGATATTTTTAAAATAATCTGGATGGTCAAAATCAATATTAGTCATAATTGCATAATCTGGATGATAACTTAAGAAGTGCCTACGGTATTCACAAGCCTCAAAAGCAAAATAGTCACTTCCTGGTAGTCCCATACCTGTACCATCACCGATTAGGAATGATGTCTTTTTATCTCCATTCATCACATGTGACAACAAACCAGTTGTAGACGTTTTACCGTGTGCACCTGTAACAGCAACAGATGTATATTGATTTATAACATGACCAAGAAAGTCATGATATTTTATAATATCAAGCTTTAATTCATGTGCCCTAACAATTTCTTCATGATTATCAGGAAATGCATTACCTTGGATGACAACCATTTCTTTTGTAATATTATTTGCATCAAAAGGTAAAATTTTAATCCCTTTATTTCTTAATGCAACTTCTGTAAAAACGTATGATTCTATGTCTGAACCTTGTACTTCATGACCGAGGTCATGCATGATTTGTGCTAATGAACTCATGCCTGAGCCTTTAATTCCGACAAAATGATAGTGTGTCATTTCAATACTCCTTACTCATTTTATTCTTTACTTAAATCCGCTTCTGTAATATAAACATCCCTTGGTTTAGAACCATTAGCACCTGAAATATATCCTAATTGTTCTAGCTGATCGATAATTCTTGCCGCTCTGTTATAACCAATTTGGAAATGTCTTTGGATAAGAGAAGTAGAAATATGTCCCTCTTCAACCATAAACTCACATACATCATCAAATAAATCATCTTGTGCTTGAGTTTGTGTTTTCTTTAATAATTCTTTTTCTTCAAATAAATATTCAGGATCACGCTGTTGCTTAATAAAGTCAACAACTTCATCTATTTCGTCATCTGAAACAAATGTACCTTGAACACGTATAGGTTTATTCATACCGCTACCTAAATAAAGCATATCACCATAACCTAATAATCTTTCAGCGCCACCACTGTCTAAAATCGTTCTAGAATCAACACTCGATGAAACCATAAATGCAATTCTAGTAGGTATATTAGCTTTAATAAGACCAGTGATTACATTCACTGATGGTCGTTGTGTAGCAACTAACATATGGATACCACAAGCTCGAGCTTTTTGAGCTATACGTGCAATTGATTGTTCTACATCTTGTGGTGCCATCATCATAAGATCAGCTAACTCATCAATTACTATAACAATTTTAGGCATTCTTTGCTCATAAGGTGCTTTTTTATTGAAAGCAGTAATATTTCTGACATGATATTGAGCAAACAATTTATAACGTTTTTCCATTTCTTCAACAGCCCATTTTAAACTTTGTGTAGCTGCTTTTACATCTGTTATTACGGGTGATACAAGATGTGGTAAATCGTTATACGGTGCAAGTTCTACCATTTTCGGATCAATGAGTAATAAACGCAATTCTTCTGGATGATTTTTATAAAGTAAAGACATTAAGATACTATTGATACATACCGATTTGCCTGACCCTGTAGCACCAGCGATAAGTGCATGAGGCGTTTTAGCGATATCCATTAATAAGGGTTCATTATTAATTCGATAACCCATTGCAACTGTAAGTTTGGACTCTGTATTTTTAAATTTAGGTGATTCAATAATTGACCTTAAATTCACTTTAGTAGGATTTTGATTTGGCACTTCAATACCTACTAAACTTGTACCTGGAATTGGTGCTTCAATTCTAATATCTTTAGCAGCTAAAGCCATTTTTATATCATCTTGTAATGCCGTGATTCTTGATACTTTGACACCTTTTTCAACAGATAATTCGAATCGAGTAACACTCGGTCCTTCTGTTACATTTTTCACTTCCGCAGGCACATTGAAATAATATAATGCGTCGTTTAATTCTTGCTTTTTATTATCTATCCAATCTTGATCTTTTTCATGTGGTTCTGGGGCTTCCAATAATTGATAACTCGGCAATTTAATATTCGGTCCTTTACGAATACGTTGAAAATTTTGATTTGATGTACTTGAATTTGAAGTTTGTGTATCAATATTTTTACTTTCATTTGTTGAATATTGTGACCGTTTTGAATGACTTATATTACTTTGATTGCCAGTTTCATTTGAATTGTTAATTTTAGCATGATTTGCGTTTTCAAAATGAAAATCATCTTGTAGCTTTTGTATTTGCTCATCCTGTTGTTTGGATGGTGTTTCATATACGTGCTCATCACTTGATGAATTCATATCATGCTCTATGCCATTAGATTCATAACTATTAGAATCGGTTTCTCTATTAGTATTGATTTGTTTAAATTCTTCAGATTTATTAGATTCGCTGTCTTTTCTATGATTTGCATTCGCTTGTTTTTCAGGTTTAAGCTCTGGAACACTTACTTTTTTGTGGTTTTGATCCATCATTCTCTTTTTATCTGATGGTGTCATTAAAACATTAAACGGTCTACTACCACCAAAACGTTGTTTTCTTGTTTGACCTGTATCAGAATTTGAAGATTTTGATGAATTTACATTTTTTAATTTTACATTCTTATCTTGTTCTAAATGATTGTTTGTATTAGATTCAATTATCTCGTCACTAACTTTTGCACTTGTTGTTCCATCTAAGTGTGTAATTTCTGTATCATTTTTATCTTCATTTGATTTAGCTCTTTCAGTGTTATTATCTACACTTGCACTGATTGCATTATCATACATATTTGAAGTACTTGATTTTGAACTAATTATATCGTCTTGAGAGTTACTTTGGTTTTGTTGTCGGTTATCATCTAATTCGTGATATTCGGCATCTTCTACTTCCGCATCATCATTAGAATGATAATGATTTGATGATACTAAATCTTCATCATTTTTAGATTCAGTTTCTTCTTCATTAACTTTATATACATCTGATGTCGTATCTAAGTTAATTTCTTCGTAGTTAAATAAAGGTGTGTTATTTTGGGCTTCTTTATTGTCAATGTTGCTGCTATTTGATTGTTTCTCTAGACTATTAGATGACGAATCTTGATTACTTTCATTTTCTAAATCCAATGAACTTTCGCCTGTGTAATGTTGGGCTTGCTTAGCATACATTTCATCAATAGCTTGTTGAATTGAATCCTCTTCTGACTGTTGATTTTGTTGACGTTTTTGTTGTAAGGCTTTCTTAAAACGTCGTTTCTGTAGAACTTTACGTTCTCTTTCTCTTCTGATTTCTTCTACAATTTGTGAAGCATAGATATTTTCAATATTAATCGTATTATCTACTTTAGAGTAATTTGGTGTTTTACGCTTAGTAGTTTGATAATTTGACTTTTCAACATTATGCATATTTTCTGATGATGACTCAGTTTGAGCAGTTGTTTGTTGTTTTTTCTGTTGATTTTTTTCAATATTGTTATCGTTACTATTAGAAACATTTTTTGATGCATCTATTGATTTCGTTGAATGCGAGACTTCATCCTGTTGAACAGTCTCTTTATCATTTAATTCCTTATGTTCTGGCGGTATGACACCATTCTCAATCGGTCTTCGTTTTTTTGTACCAAAAATTGCTGAGGGTACCTCGCTTGATTTAAAACTATGATTTAAATATGTAAATTCAGGAGATGTCGACGTATTCTTAGTGTTTGCTTTGTTTTTGATATTTTCAGATTGTATTGATTTACGTTGTTGTGAAGATTTCTTATTGTCGTTTTGATTAAAAACACTGTTATTATTTGTATAATTGTTATCTGCAAATTGCTTTTGTTGTGTAATCTTAGATTGATCGTGTTTTGAATACGCTTGGCGTCGGCGTCGATGTCTTTTACCAGAAGAATCAAATTCAGGATTATCATGCTGGTTATATGATCTCATTATATCGTTTGTTTCTTCTTGGTTATGTTCATTATAATTTTCATTTTTTTGCGTATATTCATTTTCAGAAACTTGTATTGGAAATCTAAATTTACCTCTTGGTCGACTATAAATATCATTATTTTGAGGCAGTAATGAGTCTTGATTATTTTGTTTTGTTTGCTGAGACTGACGTCTATTTTTATTTTTGCGTAACAAATCGTCGTTCGAACCGTTGTCATCGCCAAATAATTTATCAAACCAGCTCATAATTACACTACCTTTCTTAATTATTCAAAAAATGCCTGACCAATATCATAGTCATCGTTAAGTACCATAATTCCTTTTTCTTTAGGAGCATTAGGCAAATTTAATTCTTTCATTGAGCAAATCATACCACTAGAATCTACCCCACGTAATTGGGCATCTTTAATTACCATTCCGCTTGGCATAACGGCCCCAACTTTTGCAACAACGACCTTCTGACCAGATTCTACATTTGGAGCCCCACAAACAATTTGAAGTTTTTCAGTACCGACATTTACATTCAACACACTTAGTTTGTCTGCATTAGGGTGTTTTTCTTTAGTTTCTACGTAACCAACTACAAATTTAGGCGATACATCAGTATCAAGTTGATAATCAAAACCTGCTTCAGTAATCAGTTGTTGTAAATCTTTGATTAATTCAGTAGTTAGTTTAATATGTCCATTATCATTTATTGTCACATTATTAGACACATTAAATATATTATAACCTACTACCTCATTTTCTTTTTTGATTTCTACCACACCATGTTTTTGTTCATATTCAAAAGGACCAACTGAAGGTTCAATTTGAATAAATGCAACATCTCCAACACCTTTAGGATTGTAAAATAAGTTCATTTATAAAACTCCATTTCTATCATTAATCTTTTTTGAATTTTTTTCTGTTCGCTTCTAAACGTTGAATAACGTTAGGATCTCTTTTTTGTTTATTATTTTTCCCCAAAATAAATATTGGCTCTAGATGTCCGTTATCATAACCAAATGATAAAGAAGTAATCGGAACAAGTCCTTTAGTAAAGAATTCCATAGTCAAATGAGCCATAACATCATAACCTGTTTTATTTCTAATATCTGCAAGAATTAATACATCTTGATGTGGCACACCAACAAGCATTTCACCTTCACATTGGTGTTGAATATGATTTAAAAAAGAAGTATTTAAAATACGACTTGCATCATATCCATCATTTGTGTTGATGAAGTAAAAAATATTACCTTTAACTTCATCCGTACTATAGCGACACTCTAACTTACGAACATTAAATAGTGACATTTCTTTCACTTGTTGAGCAGTTAAATTTAACGTTTGTAACATATTTTCATCTATTAGCCGATAAGATTTCCCTAGATCAAGAGCGTAATATATATTAGTTTCAGCAGTATGTTCTGTTAACACAAATGCATGACCTTCCTTAGTTTCTTTGTCGAAACTTGTAGCTCTTATAACCGGCATAATTTGTATGTCCTCAACATTATTAATCACTTCATCACCCATCTGAGCGATTGCTTCCTCGACATAATAACAAATTTCATCTATAATTTTTTCTTTTTGTTCTTCATATTTTGCGACGATAGCGTTAAGTTTAATCGTTACACCTTTGTGATTGTCAATTCTTACAATACGTAACGTTTCTTCTTCTCTATCAAACTTGAATTCTACGTCTAAATGTTTTAAACGCGCTTTCAATTTATCTCTCATTTGGAAGACATTCATTATTAACACTCCCTATTTTCGCACCTTTTTACAGTTTACAATAAATAATGTTGAGTTAACAGAAAAAACTCAGATAATCACATTAATTTGTTATTATAAATTAATGTAGATTTGCTGAGTCATTTTCTGACTAATTATTAAATGTGTTGAGATAAAAATTGATCAATTTGATCAATTGATTTTCTCTCTTTACCTATATAGCTTCCTAAAAGTTGACCTTCTTTAAAGATAAGAAAACTAGGAATGCCTAAAATATCATTTTGAACACAAATATCTATAAATTGATCTCTATCTACAGACACAAATTGTAATTGACTGTATTTTTTCTCTAATTTAGGTAAATCCGGTTCAATTACTTTACAATCTGGACACCATCCAGCAGTGAATTCAAATACTGTATACCCTTTTTTTAATTCTTCAAATTGTTGTTCTGATTCAAGTTTAATCATAAATATCAAAATTCCTTTCCATATTGTAATTGTTGAATTTGTCCACTTGTTAAATGAATAATACTTTCTTTTAGCAAGTGACGTGCAGAAAAATAATCTCTAATATCAAAGACCGCATCAGTGCTATGAATATAACGCGCACATACTCCAATAACAGCTGTTGGTATACCTTCATTTTCTTTATGAATCTCCCCACCATCTGTACCACCTGGTGATATATAATATTGATATGCAATCTGATTTTCTTCTGCTAGCTTAAGGAGATAATCTCTAAATAATGGTTTAAGTATCATAGTACCATCTTTGATACGAATTAAAGTCCCCTCCCCTAACACACCAGAAAGTTGTTGTTTACCTTTGATATCATTTGCAGGGGAGCAATCGACAACGAATGCAATATCAGGATCAATTTGCTTTGCGGCAGCTTTAGCTCCTCTAAGTCCAACTTCTTCTTGTACATTGGCACCAACATATAAGTCAACATCTAGTTGAACGTCTTTTAATAATTCTAATATCTCAATAGCTAAGACACAACCATATCGATTGTCCCAGGCTTTCGCGCTGTATCTGTTTTTTGACAACTGAGTCATTATTGTGTGAGGAACTATTGTATCGCCCACCTCTACACCCCGATTGCGCACTTCTTCTGATGAAGAAGCACCAATATCTAGCATTAAATCTTTGATTTGAGGTATGCTTTCATTTCCTGTTCTAAAATGTTTAGGAATATTAGCAACTACACCTATGATTTCTTTACCGTATCTATTTTTTATTTTTAATCTTTGTCCTTGCCAAATATCATTAGCCACGCCACCTAAATTCGTAAATTGAATCATTCCATTATCATTAATATGAGTAATCATAAAACCTATTTCATCCATATGTGCTGCTATCATAACTCGAGGTGCGTTTTCTTTATTTGATTTTTTTATACCATAGAAACCACCCATCTTATTTTGAATAAACTTATCCACGTATGGTTCCATTTCACTTTTCATATAACTTCTCACTTCATCTTCAAAACCAGGTGCTCCATGAAGCTCTGTTAATATTTTAATTCGTTCCAATGTTTTTGAGTTATCAATAGTCATATAAAATCTCACTCCTTATGCTTAATTATATCATCTTCAATGTGGTAAACTAATGATATGAATTATGTAAGAGGAGAATTTGTGATGAAGTCAGTTAATTTTAAAAAAATAACTATATTGTTTTTTTCTACAGCTTTTTTTATATTAATCTTTTCTCTCATTTTTTTGACGAAGAAAAAACTGTATAACGCCGAATTATTACTAAATGAAGTCAAAACTTATTTTAGAGAAGTAAAAGGTTCCTATATTGTGCAAGAACCAATCGTTTTAGAAAATATAAATCATAATCAACCAATATACCAAGGTGGTATCACAGTATTAAAAAATGACCATCTTATTAATTATGAATTTTATGCAGATGCTGTGTCAGGACAAATCATTGATATAATTGAACTCTGAGGTAAAATTGATATTATATAATAATAATAAAAACCTATCACAATAACTTCGCCCCAAATGAATTTATATTTAAAATCATTTGGGGCTTTTTGTAAAAAAACCAACTTTCATGATAATTTTAAACATAAAAGTTGATTTGATATAAATGATAAGTTACCTATTCTATTCGAAACATTTATGAAATTTAGCTTCCATTCGATAAATACGAGATCCCTTTTCAGAGAATTTCTTCTCATATTCTGTCACTATATTATCTTCATCATCTTCATCGTGTAAATTTAAATTCATTTTAGTAAAGTACATTCCAAATTGCGACATACTTTCTATACTAAATGCGAACAAACCACGATTATCAGTTTTAAAATGAATTTCACCGTCATCTTTAAGTATTTGTTTATATAATGCAAGGTATGTATGATACGTCAAACGTCTTTTTGCATGGCGCTTTTTAGGCCAAGGATCTGAAAAATTTAAGTAAATTCTAGATATTTCTTTATCTTTGAAATACTCATTAAGCTCAATAGCATCATTACAAATCATTTTTAAATTTTTAAGACCCATTTCTTTTGTTTTATCAAGAACTTTGTACATCACACTTTTTTCACGTTCCATTGATACAAAATTAATCTCTGGATATTGTGCTGCTAATGTTGTTATAAATTGTCCCATTCCTGAACCAATTTCAATATAAATCGGTTGTTCTTTTTCGAACCACTCAGACATTTTACCTGCGTGAGCACCATCCATGTCTACTAAATCAGGATGGTTCTTTAAATAATCTTCGGCCCACGGTTTGTAACGAACTCTCATCATTAATTACTCCTTATATAAATAAGTTACTATTCATTACTTCATTTAAAAATTTCAGCCATGTATTCATATCTCTATAGCGTTTTTGTTCTTCATACCATTGAATAAGACCTATTGCTTGAATAACTGTGTACCATTTCATACGTTTATTCAAATTGACACTTTCTTCAACGCCATAAGTTTTAAACCACTGAGACCATTTGTTTTGAGGAACGTAATTGTAAAGCAGCATACCAATGTCAATCGCTGGGTCTGCAATCATTGCACCTTCCCAATCCACAAGGTAAAGTTCATCCCGATCTGATAATAACCAGTTGTTATGATTAACATCTCCATGTACAACAGTAAAGAAACGTGCGTCTAAATTCGGTATATGATCTTCAAGGTAAGTTAAAGCTCTTCTCACAACATGATGTGTCAAAACTTCTCTTGAAAGTGATGCGTTAATTTTATTCAACATAATGTCAGGCGTAATAGGTTCCATCTCCATACGCTTTAGCATAGTTAATAAAGGTCTTGAACCGTGAATTTTATGTAGTAGTTCAGCGACTCTTGTTTGGTTCATTTCATCTTCATTTAATTCTCTGCCATTTTTCCAATGCTGAGCTGTTACTACTTCACCTGTTTCAATACGTTTCGTCCAAACAAGTTTAGGTACAATTCCTTCTGCAGATAGCGCAGCAATAAAAGGATTTGAATTTCGTTTTAAAAATAATTTTTGTCCATCTTGTTCAGCCATATATGCTTCACCAGAAGCTCCTCCTGCCGAATCAAGTGTCCACCCTAACTGATAAAACTGCTCCAACACGTTCACCTCACTTTCAACTAGAAAATGGCTCAAGAAATAGTTTTTCGTGAGCCATATATTCTAATTTTTACAAAGCGTTTGTTTTTTACGCTTTACATTTAATTTGTTAACAGTTTATGTGAGCTATTTAAGTCAATACTTAGTCCCATCTTAATCAGACTTATTTAATCCGTTCATAATTTATCACTCATAAAAGATTTTATAATTTTTAGGGTTACATTTCAACTAAAAATCAGAAACAAAAAGATACATTTTACTAGTCTAATGTCTCTTTGATTTCTAAATCGCTTTATTATAAATTATAACACATTATAAGATCAGATTTACGGTGAAATAAGACAATTATTTTAAATTTTCATCCTCAAACTATAAATTTAAAAATTTTAAATACTATGCGATTGAATATACTTTTCAAATCCTTGTTGTAATTGTCGTGTTATAGTACCAACTTGTCCGTCTTGAACATTTTCACCATCAATTTTTGTAATTGGCATAACTTCTGCAGAAGTACTAGAAATGATAACTTCATCAGCACTTTTAAGAAATTCTACTGTAAATGTTTCTTCTTTGAATGGTATTTGTTCATCCTCTGCTATCCATTTTATGACACGGCGAGTAATTCCGTTCAATATAAAATTATTAACTGGATGCGTGTATATCACTCCATCTTTAATTGCGTAAACATTACTAGATGCACCCTCAGTGACAATATCACCTCGGTGTTGTATAGCCTCTGCAGCATTATATTTAACAGCATATTCTTTAGCTAATACATTTCCTAATAAATTTAAACTTTTAATATCACAACGTAACCATCTAATGTCTTCAGTTGTAATGGCATAAACTCCTTGTTCTAATTCTTCATAAGGTCTATCATAACTTTTTGTAAACGCCATAATAACAGGTTTTACAGGTGGTGTAGGAAATGAATGATTTCGAGGAGCAGCACCACGAGTAGCTTGTATATAAATACCGCCATTCACTACATTATTTTCTTTTAATAATCGGCGTACTAATTCAATTAATTCCTCAATAGTATAATTTAAATCTAGTCCTATTTCTTCAGCACTTCTTAAAAATCTTTCAAAATGCTCTTTAACGGTAAACAATTTCCCATCATATGCCCGTATATATTCATAGATTCCGTCCCCAAACACGTAGCCTCGATCTTCGTATGAAACCTTAGCATCCTCTTCATTAACAAATTCACCATTTATAAAAACTTTTGTCATAAATTAATCCTCCACACATAAAGCGTAAATAGCTTCTAAATAAATACTTGTTGCATTGATCAATTGCTTTTTAGTTATATACTCATTTTTTTGATGCATTAAATCTTCTGAATCTGCAAACATCGCACCAAATGCGACACCCTTATCTAAATTTCTCGCATATGTTCCTCCACCAATCGTATATGGTTCAGTCATATCACCTGTTTGATTTCTATATGCGTTTACAAGTGTTTTTACAAATGGATCATTTTTATCGACATAGTGTGGTTTTTGAACTTTGCCAAGTTCTAAATTAAAACCTAGTTCATTAATTTCACTTCTAAATCTATCGATTGCGTCTTCAAATTTAAATCCTTCGGGATATCTTAGATTAATACCATAACGGCCTGCTTTTTCTTTATCATAACTGATAACCCCGATATTAGTAGTGACATCTCCCATAATATCAGTATGGAACTTCATACCCATTTTTTCACCAAAGTGAGATTCAAATAAGTATCGCTCATTGAATTCTACGAAATCTTTTGCGCTTTTATTTAGATTAAGACTTGCTAAAAATTTAAGTAAAAACAATCCTGCATTAACACCTAAAGATGGATCCATGCCATGAACTGCTTTACCCTCAATTGTTAATATTAAAATACCACTGTCAACTGTACTTTCACCTTGTAGTTGATTTTGTTGTAAAAAGTTTTCAAAGTTTTGAATGACATCTGTCATATTTTCTTTGACGAGCACTTCTGCCTTAGCATAATCAGGAACCATATTGTATCTTTGACCAGATTCAAATTTTAATAACTCATAGTCAGGTTCATCTGTATCTTCTGTCACTTCATTTTGTACTAAATCAAAGGTTGTTATACCTTTTTCACCATGTATTGCTGGGAATTCTGCATCTGGAGCAAAACCTAAGGTAGGCATTTCTTCTGTTTTGAAATATCTGTCTGTACATTTCCAATCTGATTCTTCATCAGTTCCGATAATAATGTGTATACGTTTTTTCCAATCTACCTTCATCTCATTTAAAATTTTAACTGCATAATAGGCAGCAATGGTGGGTCCTTTATCATCCAGTGTCCCTCTGGCTATAATTGCATTGTCTGTCACTACTGGTTGGAATGGGTTTGAATCCCACCCATCGCCTGCGGGTACTACATCGACATGACATAAAATACCTAATACATCTTCTCCTTTACCAGCTTCAATTCTACCAGCTATATGATCAACGTCATGCGTTGAAAAACCATCTCTTTTACCTAAATTGTACATGTAATCAAGAGCTTCTCTCGGTCCTGGTCCCACAGGTGCATCAGCAGTGGCTTTAGAATCATCTCTGATGCTTTCTATAGATAATAAACCTTTAAGATCTTCAATCATTTGATTTTCGTACTCTAGAACCTTTTCTTTCCACATTCGAGATCAACTTCCTTTTTTTCTAAGTTATGTTCCATTTTACATGATGTTTAAAAGAAACTACAGTAAGATGTCAGAAAAATAACTTAATTTTTATTAATAAGTAGTGACTAAATGATTAACTTATATTTAAAAAATATATAAAAGCCTAGGTACAAATTAATGTCCTAGGCTTCTCTTATTCTTAACAATCGATGAACGGATTGAAAATAAACTAATAACACTTATGTTTAAAACGAATCTTTGTAATCACCGTGGAACAACGAATTGAATTCAAATTCTGTTCCACTAAATTTAAAATGTATAATTATTCTTTTTTATCTTGTAATGCATTTTTATTATTTTTTAAGTCATCTTCAGTAACAACTCTTAAATTGTTATTGACAGTTGCGCCGCCTTCAGCATCAAATTTTCCTTCTTCAATATCATCTTGTGTCTGATCATTTTTGCCAATAATTTTAGACTTTTCTTCTTCTAAAAATTCTTTAGGATTACTTTTGATACGTTCAACATAGTCTTTAGGGTTCTTCTTAACTTCTTGAATTGTTTCATTAGCTTTATTACCTATTTGAGTTGCTAAATCTTTAGCGCTAGATTTATATGATTCAGGATTTTCTTTATATTTATTATATTCTTGTTTAAGTTTATCTCGACTTTCTTTACGTGATAATGCTACAGCAGTAATTGCACCACCAATGCCTAATGCAATTTTAAATAAATTAGTACTTTTTCCCATTTTACATCTCTCCTTTGTTAGTTCTTAAGATTATCAAAATCTATTTGTGTTAACAAACGGTAACTACCCAAATCTAAATTATGATCTAGTTCTAGTTGAGCAATCTTTATGCGTTTCAATTCTAATACCTCATTTTCGATACTATGAAACATTCTTTTAACTTGATGATATTTTCCTTCGTAAATAGTGACATGCGATACATAATTATCAACTTTCTTTAAAATTGCAGGCTTTAATTTTCCATCTGATAATTCTATTCCGGATTTAAATTTATCAATATCGAATTGAGTTATTGGGTGTTTTGAATAGACTTCATAAGTCTTTGAAACATGCTTATTGGGATTCATTACTTCATGATTAAACTGTCCATCATTTGTAACAAGGAGTAATCCTTCTGTATCTTTGTCCAAACGTCCGACCGGAAAAATATTTAAATGTGCATATTCAGGTATCAAATCAATAATAGTAGGATGCACCTCATCCTCTGTCGCTGAAATATAACCTTTTGGTTTGTTTAACATGATATACACTTTGTCGATATAACTAACTACTTCATCATTTACCATTATCTCATCAGAATTAGGATTAACATGAAGTTTAGGTAACTTAACTATATTTTGGTTGACTTTAACAGATCCTTTTTTGAGTAACTGTTTAACTTCTGATCGCGTTCCAACACCCATATTAGCTAGAAATTTATCTAATCTCATCGCAACATCTTCACTTTACGTCTTATTTTAGCGGGAATATCACCTAAAAATTCATCAGCTAATTTAGTCTTGATTGTAATACCACCATAAATGATTGCTCCCACAATGACACCAATTGCAACAATAATCAAGTAATTAAATCTAGTTGGTTCCAAGAATAATCTTAAAATGAAGAAAATCACCTCAACCCCAATCATCATGATGATTGAAATTAGAATAATCTTAGCTAAATGTATCCAACTGTAACTAAATTTAAAGTTTGCATATTTTTTAAGAATATAGAAATTGCAACAAATTGCAAATAATAAAGCTATTGCTGTACTTAATACAGCGCCAGGTGTGTGTAATAACATAATTAAAGGATAATTGAGAATCAGTTTAATTAAAACAGATCCTAAAATAACAAAAACTGTTAGTTTTTGTTTATCGATACCCTGTAACATTGATGCTGTAACACTTAATAATGAAATTAAAATTGCAACAGGAGCATAATAAAATAATAATCTACTTCCATCGAAATTTGGATCGTGACCGTGAACAACTGGATCAAAACCATAGAATACTGTGAACAAAGGTTGCGCTAATGCCATGATACCAATACTAGCTGGAACAGTAATGAACATTAAAACTCCAATCGAAGTTCTAATTTGTCGATGCATCTCTGCATATCTACCTTCTTCATAGGTTTTAGTTATAAATGGTATTAAACTGACAGCAAATCCAGCACTTAATGATGTTGGAATCATTACTATTTTGTTTGTAGACATGTTTAACATGTTAAAGAATATATCTTGCAAACCAGGTTTGACACCTACAAGGTTAAGCGCACCATTATGAGTAAACTGATCGACCAAATTAAATAGTGGAAAATTCAAACTTACTATGACAAACGGTATACTATAAGCAATAATTTCTTTATACATTTTCCCGTATGAAACATTTAGATTCGCTGTATCTGAGTCGACCATTTTTTTAATATTTTTTCTTCTTTTAATCCAGTAATACCATAATGTAAGTATTCCTGCGATTGCACCTATTGCAGCTGCAAACGTTGCAATACCATTTGCCTGAAGAACTGTACCTCCAAATACATTGAGCGTTAAATAACTACCTACTAAAATAAATACAATTCTTGCAATTTGCTCTGTAACTTCTGACACTGCAGTAGGTCCCATCGATTTGTATCCTTGAAATATTCCTCTCCAAGTTGCGAGAACTGGAATAAATATAACTACCATACTTATTATTCTAATAATCCAAGTGATATCAGCTACTGTCCATCCACTATTACCATGAGTATTACGTGATAAGGTTAGTTCAGCTATGTATGGTGCTAATAAATATAAAACTAGGAAACCTACAATTCCTGTAATACTCATGACTACAAAACTTGATTTATAAAACTTCTGACTGACCTTATATGCACCTAGTGCATTATATTTAGCAACATATTTTGACGCGGCAAGCGGAACACCAGCTGTTGCTATAGCTATAGCTATATTGTATGGTGCATAAGCATAAGTAAAAGGTGCCATGTTGGCTTGTCCACCTATTAAAGCAGTAAACGGAATAATAAATAAGACACCTAATACTTTTGTAATTAAAATACTTATTGTAATTAAAAAGGTTCCACGAACCATTTCTTTACTTTCACTCATAACCTATCTTCCTATCTTAATAATTATTAATGCTTGTCAGTTCTATTTTTACTGTTAAACTCATTATCTTGCATTACTTTAAAATATATCACAAAATAATAGTTGTTTGTCCTATAAAGATAACTTTAATTAAAATCAATATGGACTTTAATAGACTCTCAACTTCAATTTTAATATTATTTGCCAAGTTTTATATTATAATTATTATCTTAAGCTTTGTCATCCTATTCCATTTACAATAATTAAGATAAAAAGGTGTGGAGGTTATCATCATGTATCAAACAATTGTTATCGGAGGTGGCCCAAGTGGGGCTATGGCTGCAGTTGCTGCAAGTGAAAAAAATAAATCAGTTTTATTAATCGAAAAGAAAAAAGGTCTTGGACGGAAACTAAAAATCTCAGGTGGTGGTCGTTGCAACGTAACTAATAGACTTCCATATGATGAAATCATAAAAAATATTCCGGGTAATGGTAAATTCCTATATAGCCCTTTTTCAGTTTTTGATAATCTTTCTATTATAAATTTTTTTGAAACCCGTGGAGTCAAACTTAAAGAAGAAGATCATGGTAGAATGTTTCCAGTTTCAAATAAATCTCAAGATGTTGTTGATGTGCTTATTAACCAACTCAAAGAAAATCATGTTGAGGTTAAGGAAGAAACACCAGTTGTCAGTGTTTCCTATGACCATAATTTTAAAGTTAAAACACAAATAGGTGAATTTGAAAGTCACAGTTTAATTATTGCTACAGGCGGTACATCAGTTCCTCAAACCGGTTCTACTGGAGATGGTTACAAATTTGCAAAATCTCTAGGTCATTCTATAACAGAATTATTCCCTACTGAAGTGCCTATCACTTCATCAGAAACTTTTATCAAATCAAATCGCTTAAAAGGGTTAAGTTTAAAAGATGTTAATTTATCGGTCTTAAAGAAAAATGGTAAAAAAAGAGTAAGTCATCAAATGGATATGATATTCACACATTTTGGAATTAGTGGTCCTGCTGCTCTTAGATGTAGTCAGTTTGTTTATAAAGAGCAGAAAAATCAAAAAAAGAAAAATATCCATATGCAATTAGATGTTTTTCCTGAACTAAACGTAGATCAACTATCTCAAAAAGTGAGAAAAATACTTAATGCAGAACCAGATAAATATATTAAAAATAGCTTGCGAGGATTAATAGAAGAGCGGTATTTATTGTTTATTCTCGAACAATCTGGTATTAATGATGAAATGACTGCACATCATTTATCAAATCAACAGTTTCAAACTTTTATTAATCTTCTAAAGACTTTTACCTTTACAGTAGATGGCACACTTCCATTAGACAAAGCTTTTGTGACAGGCGGCGGTATTTCTTTAAAAGAAATAGAACCAAAAACTATGATGTCTAAATTAGTGCCAGGATTATTTTTATGTGGCGAAGTCCTAGATATTCATGGATACACTGGAGGTTATAATATAACAAGCGCATTAGTTACGGGTCATGTTGCTGGAATGTTTGCTGGTGAATTTAAAATAGATCAAAACAAATAATTTTTATTATTAAACTTATCTAGATTGTACATAAACTAATTCATAAATAGTATTTCTTAATATTTCCACAACATAACCACCATTACAATTAATAATTTGTTATTAGAACGTGATAAAGGTATTCAACTCCATTAAATTTATAATTATTATATTTCACATATAGATGGTAAATATTAATAACTACCTTAAATGAACTGATTTAGTATTGAAAAGAATTTACATTTTGCTATTCTTAAAAGACGTATAATAATAGATTAGCGTCGATTTTATATTGAATATCTAAAAATACTCCCTTCAAAGTTTTCATTATATTAATGTCTACTTTGAAGGGAGTTTATCAATTGATATCTCCGGTTTTGTGATTTATAAATTTAGTCATTTACTTTTTTATCTTTTTTCTTTTTACGTGAGGACATGATTGCTAAACCAGATATTAAAGTAACTCCTGCTAATGGTAGTGATTTATCAGCATTTCCTGCCTCTGGTAGAGATTTAATTGTATTATTCTCGGAACTATAACATTGATTAGATTTTTCCGTCATAGATGTTGATGAACGTTGACTACTCAATATTTTATCTTCTCTTATTTGTATTGACTTAAGTTTTTCAATCGTTTCGTTAACTATTTCATCAACTTCTTTATTTGTGGTTACTTTATTAAGTTGACTTAAAGCGTTACTAACAATTTCATTTATCAATGTACGAGCATTTTGTTTCACTCTAGTACTAGCACTTAAATTTGCATTTATCATTTGCTTTACATGGTCTGCTTCTAATTCAATTTCCTTCGATGCTTTAGCTTTTTTACGTACAATTGAGTTTAATTTATCCGCTTCAACTTTAAAGTTTCGGACAATTGTTTCAACTGAAACAAATGTTTCAGCTTCGTCAATCTGTTTATGTGTACGATTGATTAATGCTTTAAGTTTACTTACAAATATTTGTTTTTCTTCGTTAGTCGCTCTAGAAGATATGTCATTAATTTTATCGTCACTATATCCATCAATGTATGCTTTAGCTTCTAATTTTTTATGTGCTTGAATTTCAATCGAGTCTATTAAAGATATACTTTCTTTTAATGCAGCGCTCACTGATTCATTATTTTGAGATTGATGAATATGATTAATAGCTGATTTTAAAGCTTGTTCTAATTCATTGATAGCTGATTGCTTTTCTTCAATAGTAGCTTCTTGACTTTGTTTAAATTTATTTAATTTTTTATCTGCTAGTTCTTGAATTTCTGCTATAGCTTCAGGCTTTTTAATGGCAATGACAGAAATTTTATTAATTTCAGAATTTGCTATTTCTTTAGCTCTATTAACAGCTTCATTTGTTAATGCTTGGTCAATTGAAACATTTGCTTGTGTTAGAGTTGTGTCTAATTGATTTAATTCGATATCTTTTTCTTCTTTAGTCGCTTCTTCATTATCATTAATTAATCCGCGAATAACTTCTGCTTTTTGATGAATTTCATTTCTTGCAGCTGATTTAATTTCAATAACAGGTAGTATTTTAGAAATTTCATCAATACTTTGTTTTTTAATATTTTTAACTTCTTCATTTGTTTGAGCTTTATCTATTGCTTCGGCTATTCTTGCTGCAGTTTTAATTAATTTATCGATAGCCGAGGCTTTTTCTTCAACTGTAGACTCTTTATTATTCTTTATTAAATCACGTTGAGTGTCTAGTTGAATAGTGATTTCATTTAATGCTTGTGGTTTGATAGTTGATATTGGTTTGATTTTATGAATAGCTTCAATCGTTTTGTCTTTAGTATCATAAACTTCTTGATTTTTATTAACATTATTAATTGTAATAAATGAATGATTTACTAATGTATCAACTTGTTTTAAAGCTTCTTCTTTTTCTTCTCTTGTCGCATCACTATTTCCATTAATTCGTTCTCTTTGAATTTCAGCTTGTGCATTGATTTCTTCAAATGCTTGTGGTTTAACTTGTACATCCGCACTGATTGCTTGTAACAATGTTATTGCGTTTGATTTTGTTCCAAGTACTTCGCTATCAGTGTTAGCTTCTCGTATTTTTTCATTTGCATCATCAACAATCGCCTTAACTTTATTCAGTGCAATTTGTCGTTCTTCTTCTGTAGCATATGGCGTATTATTGATAGAGTTGTTTAATTGACTCGCCATACCACTAATTGCTTTTCTGGCAGTTGGCTTTTGAGTTATGTTGATAAATATACTATTTAATTCATTTAATCCAAATAATTCATCTTGCGCAACTTGTATATCTTTTCGGTCTTTTTCAATGGCATTGAATACTAAAGATAATTGTTCTTTTACATGATTAATCGCATCATTACGTTCCTCGTGAGTAACATCTGCAGTATTTTCAAAAGTTTTAATCAATTGTTTAGCAAGTGCATTAAGTACAGAACGTGCTACCGCTTTTGTATCTACACGTGGTAAAATAGTTTTCATTTTTTGGGAAACTTCATTATAAATATCATCAACTTCATTATTTGTGTGCGCAAGACCAATTTGTTTTTTTGCATCTAAAAGTATTTTATTTAACTTACTATTAGCTTCTTGAAGTTCATCTTCAGTTGCATCAGGATAACCATTAATTATAGCTTCTTGAGTATCTGAAACATCATATAATTTTAATATAGCATTTTTCTTTTTATTATATTCTGGTCTGTATTCAGTTATGTTATTCAACCCAGAAGTTTTAGCATTATCTACTTCATTATCTGTATTAGCTTGATTTATAGAATTAATGATTTCTTTAACCTGTTCATCTAAATGTTGTAAAGCATTGTCTTTTTCCTCTTGTGTAGCACTAAATTCTTGCTCTATTTCATCAATTTTGTTTTGTTGCGCTTTAACAATTTCAGCTACTGCATTACGTTTTTTACTAAAATCTGGTCTGAAGTTATTGATTTGATCTAAACTATTTTGCTCAGCATTTTCAACTTGCTGATTAGTTTGAGATTGATTTACATCATTTTTGGCTTTTTCATGAATTTGATTTAACTGATTTAAACTCTCTCTTACTTCATCATGAGTTGCATTTTGTGTTTGATTAATTTCAGTTTTCTTTTTTTCTACTGCGCTTTCAATTTTAGATTTGGCAGTAGGTTTTTTAACTACAAGTGGTTGAATATCTCTAATTGTACCTATACCTTTGTTCTTTTCTACATTCACTTGGTTGGTATCTGGTGCATCCTCAATAGCTTGATTTGTTGTCTCGACAACGTGATTTAAATTGTCACTAGCAACTAATTTTTCTTCAGTCGTTGCTTCATCATTACTATTAATTTGTAGGTTTTTCTGCTCTTTTTCAGCATTTACATCAGCTTTAGCTTTATCTTTAACTGTAGTAGCAGGTAATATATTTTCAATTTCAGCTATTCCGTTTACTACAGTCTTTTCTACATCATCATTGGTTTGACCTTTATCTATTTTAGCTATGGCTTTTTTAAGAACTTCTTGTAGTTTTGCACTTGCTTCCTGTCTTTCTTCAATTGTTGAATTAGGATGAGTTGCAATAGTACTTTGTTGTTGGTTAGCTTTTTCATTTAATCTGTGACGCCCGGTTGCTTTTGTTTGTGGATGTGGTTGAATTTGCTCTATATCTTGAATACTACGTGTTTTCGCACTATCTACATCTTTATTTGACTGTGCTTGATCAATATTTACTTTAGCCTGATTAAGTAATTGGTTTATTTTATTTAATGCTTCAGTTTTTTCTTCATTCGTAGCTTCTTGGTTCTCTTGTATTTCTTGAGTTTGTGAATTAAATGCTTCTTGGATTGCATTTAAAACATCTCGTTTCTTACTAACTTGTGGTACAATTTCCTCGATTTTTGGTCTAGCTTTATCTAAAGCTTGATCAACCTCGTTGTTATGCTCTACATTAGCAATTTCATCTGATGTGGAAGTTAGTACATTTTGAAGCAATCTATTAGCTTCAGCTTTTTCTTCTAGTGTTGCATCAGGCGTATTTTCAATAATTTTCTTTTGATTATCAATGAATTGATTTAATTGGTTTTTAACGTTTTGTTTCTTGATAACTTCAACTTGAACAGCGTTAATATTTTGAACAGCTTGATTTTTAATATTATTAACTTCATCAGTAGTGTGCGCTTTTAGGATATTAGCATCTGCTTCTTCTTGAAGACGATCAACTTTATTATTTGCTTCTTCTTTTTCTTCTGCTGTCGCATTTGGTGTTTGATCTATTATAGCGTTTTTATTTTTAGCTTCGCTAGCTAGAGCTGCTAATGCATTAGTTTTGACTGCTGTACTTGGTAATATTTGGCTAATACTCGTGTTACCACTATTTTTAGCATCATTAACTAATTGTGTAGTTGTAGCATTAGTAATATTGTTAATAGCATCAATTTTAGCTACATTAACTCTATCTATAGCGGCTGATTTTTCTTCATTAGTTGATTTATTATTTGCATTGATAGTATCAATTTGACTTTGCGCATCTTGTTCAATTTCTTGTTTAGCATTACGTTTAATTATAGTCTCAGGATGGACCTCAGAAATTTTAGCAATTCCATTATTTTCCGCAATTTTCACATCATTATTTGAGTGTGCCTGTGATACTTGATTTAACGCTTCATTCTTTACTTCTTCTAATTTGCCAAGTGCTATTTGTTTTTCTTCTAGTGTCGCATCTTGATTTTGATTTATTAAAGTCGTTTGTTCCGCAGCTTTTTTTCTAATTATTTCATTAGCCTTTGGTTTTACAATTACAATAGGTTCAACATTTCTTATTGTTTCTAATATATTATTTTTTTCGTCTGTAACATTTTGATTTGCTAAAGCTGCTTGTATTCTATCATTGACTCCATTTGTTTCTTGATTAAGTCTCTCAAGGGCTTCTTGTTTTTCTTCTGTTGTAGCATTTTGATTCTGGTCTATTGTCGACCTTTGTTGACCTATTGCTTGAGCAATGTCTGCTTTAGCTTGTGTTTTAGTTTGAGTTGACAACACAATACGTTGTAACTTTTGCTTACCATCTTCTAAATTCTCATCCACTAACGCATTTGTATTTGCACCATTAATATTGTTACGTGCTTGTGCTAACGTATCATCTATAGATTGTATTGCCGTATTTTTCTCTTCAGTAGTTGCATCTTGATTGGCTCTTATATCTGATTTTTTACTTTCAGCTAGATTAGTCAAAATATTAATGGCATCTTGTCTTTTATGTGCATTTGCATTAATCAATTTAATTGCAGTGATAGCTTGTGCTTTTACGTTATCAACTTGATTATCTTGTGTACTTTCATGAATTTTTTGAATTTGTTCATTTAATTTTTGGGTCACTAATTGCTTTGCAGCCTCTTTTTCATCATCAGTAGCATTACCATCATTACCTATTAACGTCTTTTGATTATTAGCTTCTTGAGTCAAACTATTTATAGCAGTCGGTTTTTTGATCACATTGGGTTGTACACTCTTGATTGTAGCAATACTATTTGTTTTAGATTCATTTACTTCTTGAGTACTATGTGCATTATTAATATTTTGTATTGCTTGTGCTAATCCAGCATTGACTCTATTTGTTGCCTCTTGCTTTTCTTCTTCGGTTGCATCAGGCGTGTTATTAATTTGGATTAATTGTTCTTGAGCTTTGTCATTTATTTCTTGCTTAGCATTTGTTTTAGTTTGAGTTGATGGTTGAATATTGTTTATTTTTTCTAACCCATTGGTTTTAGCACCATTGACTTCCCTTTCAGTATCACTATTTGTAATATTAGATTTGGCTTCAATTTTCGCTTTTTCAACCAGCTTTCTAGCCTCTGCTTTTTCTTCATCTGTTGCATCGTTGTTACCATTGATGATTGTAACTTGTTGCTCAGCTTTTTTATCAATAGCCGTTTTTGCATCTGTTTTAATTGTTGTTGCTGGTATTATGGTAGCAATCTCATTCATGCCGTTATCTTTAGCATTATCAACTTGATTATTAGTTTGCGCTTGATTGATATTTGTTATAGTTTTATTTTTACTAATCTCAAGAAGTCGTTTGGCTTCATCTTTTTCTTCATTAGTTGCATCTTTGTTATTATTAATTAACTCTGTTTGTGAAATAAATTTAGTTTGTAACTCTTGGAGCGCATCAGATTTTCTAGTTGGATTAGCATGAATCGTTTCTAATTCTTGAAGTCCAATATTTTTGTGCTGTTCAACTTCATTGTCACGTCTATCTTGATTTATTAGATTCTTAACTTCATCTCTTTTACCATTCAATCTTTGAATTGCATCTTGTTTTTCTTCTTCTGTAGCATTGGGCGTTGCATTGATTTGACGCTTTAAATCCTCAAACTTTGAATCTAATTCCACTCGAGCGGATGGTTTTTTTGCAACATTTGCTTGAATATTAGTTATCGTATCTATAACCTCAGTTTTTGCATCAGATACTTGTTGGTTTGTTTGCGCTTGATCAACTTTGTTGTATCCTGCATCTTTAGCTATTTTTAATTTATCTAATGCTTTTTGCTTTTCTTCATCTGTTGCATCTGGTGTAGTGTTGATAGTATTACTTTGCTCATTATATTTATTATCGATACTTTGTTTAGCATCAGATTTTTTGTGCGCATCTGGCATAACTAATTCAATTTCATGAATGCCGTTAGATTTAGCTTGTGCGACACCATTGTTACTATGTTCATTTTGAATTGCTGTTCTTGCTTCATTTGATTTTTGATTTGCCAATTGAATAGCCGCTTCTTTTTCCTCAGTTGTAGCAGTTTGATGCGTTTGAATTTGATTAATCTGTTGCGCGAGTTTTTGATCAATATCTTTTTTTGCTTTTGACTTAACAGCGGTTGCTGGTAAAACGTTAGCTATTTCATTTATTCCTGCTACTTTAGCATTTTCAACATCATTATTTGAAGATAAGGAGTTAATATTATCTAATGATTTTTGTTTTGTAGCGATAACTAAATTGTTGGCGACCTCTTTTTCTTCATCTGTAGCATTATCATTATTATTAATAAATTGCGTTTGTTGTGTTGCCTTTTGTTCGATTGCATTTCTTGCAGACTCTTTCTCAACAACTTGTGCATTAATTCGAGATAAAGAAGTTATCGCGTCGTCTTTGATAGTTTTGACACCTTGGGTTGTATGTTCTGCATTTATTTGTGCTTGAACTCTTGCTAATTCAGCACTTACTCTATTTATTGCCTCTTGTTTTTCTTCATTAGTTGCATCAGGCGTGTTTTGAATATGATTAATCTGTTCATTTACTTTATTCTGTACTGCTTGTCTAGCTTCAGATTTCACAGTAGTTGCTGGTGTTATATTTTCTATTTTATTTATTCCATTAGTTTTCGCTTCATTTACTTGATCTCTAGTACTATTGCGTTGAATATTATCTTTTGCTTCAATCTTAGCTTCTTCAATTTTACGATTCGCTTCTTGAATTTCTTCATCTGTAGCATCATTTATTCTTTGAATTTTTATTTTCTTATCAGCTGCTTTAATATCAATATCATTTTTAGCATTTCTTTTAATTGATGTATCAGGTGTAATTGCATTTATGCTTTGTCTACCATCACTCACAATACCATCAATTTGATTATTCGTTGTAGCATTATCAATCTTACTAATTACATTTTGCTGTGATGCATTAACTAAATTATTTGCGACTTCCTTCTCTTCAGTTGTAGCATCATCATTATTTTGTATAGTTTGTTTATGTTGTTGAACAATATCATTAATCGTAGTTTTGGCTTCTTGCTTTTTCCTAACATTAACTTGTGTATTTTGAATATTTTGAATTCCACTAGTAAGTGCTGTATCCACATTTTGATTTGTTTGTGCTTGATTTATGTCGTTGAGTGCAGTTTCCTTTGCTTGTGTTAATCTAGTTAACGCATCTTGTTTTTCATCTTGAGTTGCATGAGGTGTTGAATTTAACTCAGCTTCTTTTTCTTGGAACTTTTGATTTACTTGGTCTCTAGCTTGTTGCTTTTTAGTGAAATTAGTCTGTATTTTACTGATATTACTTATACCTATATTTAAGGCGTTGTCGACATTTTGATTAGAAGCAGCCTGTGTAATTTGTTCATCAGCTAAATTTTTAGCATCATTCAAACTTTGAATTGCTTTTTGTTTTTCTTCTATAGTGCCTTCATTATCAGAATTAATCGCACTCTGCTTTTCATTTGTTTTAGCAATCAATGCTTGTCTGGCTTGAGGTTTTTTTTGAACATTGACATTAGTATGAGTAATAATTTGTTCTGCATTACTAAGTTCTTGATCAACATCATCATTAGAATTTGCTTGGTTGATATGGGTAATGCCATTGGTAACAGCTTGCGAAACAGCACTGACAGCTTCTTGTTTCTCTTCAGTGGTAGCATCAGGTGTTTGAGCTATTGCTGACTTTTTCTCGTTTCCTTTTTGTTCTAATATTGTTTTTGTATTATTTTTCTTAACTGCGTTAGGTTGATCTTGATTAATAGTATTTATGCCATTATTCTTAGCTTCAGAAACTTGCTGAGTTGACTGCGCTTGATTGATAGTTGCTATTGCGGCCTGCTTATGTGCTTCTACTTGATTTAATGCATCCTCCTTTTCTTCAGTTGTTGTCATATTATTTGAATTAATTTGTTGATTTTGTGCAATAGCTTTAGCTTCTACTGCTGCACGTGCATCCTCTTTAATCTTCGTTGCAGGACTAATAGCAGATATGATACCACTTCCAGTTGTTTGTGCTTGATCAACATCTCTATTAGTAGTTGCATTGGTAATATTTTGATTTGCAGTTATGACTGCTTCATTAACTTTACGCTCTGCATCAGCTTTTTCTTCAGTCGTTGCATTATTGTTTGCTTGAATTAAACGTTTTTGTTCATCCGCTTTAGCATTGATAGTTGCTATTGCATTTTGTCTTTTCACTGGAGTTAATGGTACTTGTTGTATCGTATTCGTTCCATTATTTTGTGCTTCAGTGACATCATCATTACCTTGTGCAGTGTTAATATTTTGAATTGCTTCATCTTTTGATCTATTAACAAGTGCGATAGCATCATTTCTCTCGTCTAATGTTGCTTGTGTATTATTGTTGATATCCTTAATTTTTGAATTTGCACTGTTGGTAACTGCCGCTCTAGCTTCTGCTTTTTTAGTTGGATTTGGAACATCTGTAGCTATTAATTTCGTACCATTGTCTCTAGCTTCATTTACAGTGGTATCTGTTTCTGCCTCACCTATTTTGGCGATAGCATCAGATGAATGTGCCTCAACTTGTCTAATCGCTTCATTTTGTTCTTCGGTAGTTGCCTCATGATTGTTACGTATAAGCGTCTTTTGTTGATCTGCTCTGTTATTCACAACTTGTCGTGCATTTGGTTTTGTTACTGGATGTGGAGTATCACTTTCTAGAGTATGTAATCCAGCCTCTTTGACTCTTTCAACACCATCATCTGTAAGTTCATCATCAATGTTATTAGAAATTTCATTTTTATGATTTTCAATTTGATCAACTAATGTATCTTTTTCTTCAGTAGTTAATTCTGTACTATCATATACAGCATCAGTCATTTCTTGAGCTTTATCATTAATTTCTCTCGAAGCACTCACACGATTTATTAGTGTTGTTTGTAATTCGTGTAACAAATCATCAATTTGAGTTTGAGAGTATCTTTGGTTAAAAGGTGTATTGTTTGTTTCTTCATCCAGAACAGTCTGAGCACGTTCTTTCAACTTATTATATTTATTATAAGAAGCAAGTGTATAGTTCGATGGGATGATATCCTTATTGACCTGTTCTGATAAATCGTCTTTATTCATGATGACATTAATACTGAAAGGTGTTTGTTGACCAGTAACAGTATTGTCATTAGTGTTAATGTAATATTCAGAAAATGTCTTATATTTAATTGCTTCATTGAAAGTCACTTCACGTGGCGTTGAGATGTTGACAGGTCTAAGCTTGTATCTAATATTTAGTATTTTATTGGGCAAGAATCTAGCAACATCCTGAGCACTTCTTCCTAAATTTAAACCATTACTACTAAACGTTAAAGTATGATTTTGTCTATCGAAATTAACTGAAAACGGATTTACCGTAGAATTAGGCACATTCCCGTTAACAAATGAAACTTCAGTTGAATTATCAACGTATTCGAAATTTTCTGGTAGTGTTACTTTATAAGTAAGTTCATTTTGACCTATAGCAGCAGCGAAGTTACCATTATTCTCTATACGAGTATTAACTTCAAATTCTTTACCATTCTTTACATTTTTGTTAACTTGTCTTGATTTCACATATAGATGTGAACCAGAATTAACACCAATTGTATCTATAAAAGAATAGTATCTATACCCATCATGTAGCTGTTGAATTCTTTTAAAATCTGAGTGTATTTCGTTCATAGGTAGAAATTGAACTTTTAACCTATGTACGTTATCAGGTAACTTGAATAAACGATATACGCCGCCTCCTTGAATATCAGTTGAAGCAATTTCTTGATTATTTTCTGCATTTCTTAAAACTAATTGAGTTCCACCTTTTCTGTTTTTAGCAGTCATTGTATTAAATGAAAATATTATCTCAGAATTAGGGTTCACTGAAAATTCTTTTTCTATACCGTTGAAACCATCATGATCATTCGGATCATTTCCTTTAATACGTCCTAAGGCTACGACATTATCTATTGCTTGATAATTTTTCGGATCGGCACTATCAAACACGCTTGTACGTTCTAACACACTATTTAATAAACCGACCTTACCACCATTAACCATTGTAAAGCCATTTAGACTATCAACTACCTTTACCTCAGGTCGAGAGCGATTAGTACTTGTCTTAATTCCTAAATCATCAAATGTAATTACAGTGTTAATGCCATTTGGACCTGTATTACTTAAATTTGGATCCGTATTTTGAGTTGTACTTGTCGTGTCATTTCCGCTATTTGTATCTAATGATCTTTTCCCTCTTTTTTTAGGTTTACTTGATGATTCTGTTGTAGCTTTATTTTCTGGAATCGATGAATTTGAATGATTTGAGTTCGTGTGATTTGTTACATCTTCAGATTGGGCTTCAATATGATGTTTAGCCGGCTGATTAACATGTAACCCATCGTCACTCGTATCATTATTTTCATTGATATTGGTATAAGATGCTGTTTGAGCAGATTCAGCTTCTTCAGTATTTATTGCAATTGGTTGAGCGTTATGATTAGGAACATTTTGTGTTTGCTTATTTTCAGTAGATGAAGGTACTGTTTGCCCAGATAATGTATTTGTGGTTTCCTCACTTATAGGATTAGACTGAGATGTGTTTTCTAACCCTCCATCAGATTGAGCTGTAGTGTCATTATTTTGAGAAGGTTCCAGTTCTGATGCTGTTGCTTGCCCCGGATGAGCTAAAAATGCGACTGTAGCTATTAATGCTGAAAAAATACCTATATTAAATTTTCTAATACTAAATTTCTGTTTTCTAAATAGATTCATTAAATTGGCCTCCTAGTTGTAAATTCTTTATGATGTATGTCTAATGAACTTTGAAAAATATTTAAAGTAATGACTCATCCCAATATCGCTCATTTAATCAAACACAACTATTTAAAGTCTTTTTAATTTTATCATCTATATTATTCTAAATCTAGTAGTATAAAAATTTATCTTAATATATTTTTAAATGATATCAGAATTTGTTTTTTGAGATCCACATTGAATTATTTAATGATTTTTATATCAAAAAAAGTACGACTAAGATTTCAAATAAAAATCTTAATCGTACTCAGTGACCACATTTGTGATTTACAGTGTAATTCCAGAATTTACTAGAATAAATTATAAACTCATTTGTATTAATTTTTAATTTAGAATATCGTTATCTACAACTTCGAAGTTCTTTAAATATTATCAATTACAGTACCTTCATCGCCCCATGCATTCATTCCACCTTCGACATTTACAGCATGAACACCTTGTTCTTCTAAATATGAAACTACTTTAGCACTGCGTGACCCCGCTGCACACACAATATAATACGTGTCATTTTTATTGAATTCTTTTAAATTATCAGGAATTTCATCCATAGGAATTGTTTTTGCTCCAGGAATAACACCCATTTCAGTTTCTTCGTTTGTGCGAACATCTACAATGTTAACTGGATTTGAATCTAATATTTTTTTCTTTAATTCATCTACTGTTATTGACTCCATTTAATAGCACTCCTTTAGAAAAATATTATTTAGCAACTATATTAACTAGCTTTTGAGGTACAGCAATAACTTTTTTAACTTCTTTTCCTTCAATACTCATTTTAACATTATCATTAGACAAGGCTAAGTCTTGCATTTCTTCTTTAGATAAATCTTTTGGAATATTGATTTTTGCTCTAACTTTACCATTGACTTGAACTACGATTTCAACTTCATCATCTACTAATAAACTTTCATCAAATGTTGGCCATGGTTGATAAGTAATGGTATTTTCATGCCCTAATCGATCCCATAATTCTTCACCAATGTGTGGTGCAATAGGCGATAACATTTTTACAAACCCTTCGATATAAGGTTTGTAAACTTCATTGGTTTTATAACACTCATTAATAAACACCATTAATTGACTGATTGCAGTATTAAAACTAAGTGTATCAAAATCTTCTGTTACTTTTTTCACAGTTTGATTGTAAACCTTATCAAGTGAATGATTGTTAGAATCTACAATTTTTTTATTGATTGAATTTTCATCAGTAATGATAAGTCTCCAAACACGATCTAAGAATCTTCTAGAACCATCTAAACCTTTTTCACTCCATGCGATCGCAGCATCTAAAGGTCCCATAAACATTTCATATAGTCGTAATGTATCAGCACCATGTGATGCAACAATATCATCTGGATTAATCACATTACCTTTAGACTTACTCATTTTTTCATTGCCTTCGCCTAAAATCATTCCCTGATTGTATAGTTTTTGGAATGGTTCTTTTGTTGGTACAACACCTAAGTCATATAACACTTTATGCCAGAATCTTGCATATAATAAGTGAAGTACTGCATGTTCCACGCCTCCAATATATAAATCAACAGGTAGCCAATGCTTTAATTTTTCAGGATCTGCTATCATTTTTTCGTTATGTGGATCAATGTAACGTAAATAGTACCAGCAACTGCCAGCCCATTGAGGCATTGTATTGGTTTCTCGGCGCCCCTTCATACCTGTCTTTTCATCGATAACGTTTACGAACGCATCTATATTTGCAAGTGGAGATTCACCGGTACCTGATGGCTTAATTTCATCTGTTTCAGGAAGTAGTAAAGGCAATTCATCTTCAGGAACTGTAGTCATTGATCCATCTTCCCAATGTATAATAGGAATTGGTTCTCCCCAATAACGTTGCCTACTAAATAACCAATCACGTAATTTATAATTGACTTTTTTCTCACCAGCACCTTTAGATTCAAGCAATTCTATCGCTTTACTTATTGCCGCTTCATTTTCTAGACCGTCTAATTCTCCAGAATTAATGTGTTTTCCTTCACCTGTGTATGCATATTTTTGAACTTCGCCACCCTCTATAACTTCGATAATTGGTAAATTAAACTTCGTAGCAAATTCATGATCTCGCTCATCATGTCCAGGCACAGCCATTACTGCACCAGTACCGTAAGTTGATAAAACATAATCTGCTATCCAAATAGGTAATTTATCGCCAGAGAGCGGATTAATTGCAAATGTTCCAGTAAACACACCTGTTTTTTCTTTAGCTAAGTCCGTACGTTCTAAATCAGATTTTTTTGATGCTTCATTTTGATACAATTTGACTTCTTGTTCTTTATCACTTGTCGTAATTTCATTCACAAGTGGGTGTTCTGGGCTTAAAACTAAGAAAGAAGTACCATAGATTGTATCTGGTCGTGTCGTAAACACTTCAATATTTTGGTCAGATTGCTCAATTTTAAATGTTACTTTGGCACCTTCTGAACGTCCAATCCAGTTTCGTTGCATGTCTTTAATTGATTCAGGCCAATCTAACTCATCTAAATCTTCTAGTAATCTATCAGCATATTCTGTAATTTTGAGTACCCATTGTTTCATAGGCTTACGATAAACAGGATGACCGCCACGTTCTGATACCCCATCGACAACCTCTTCATTCGACAAAACAGTACCTAATGCAGGACACCAATTGACAGCAACTTCATCAACATAAGCTAACCCTTTATTATACAACTGAATAAATATCCACTGCGTCCATTTATAATATTCAGGATCTGTAGTATTCACTTCTCTATCCCAATCATAACTAAATCCTAATTCTTGAATTTGTCTTTTGAAAGTTTGAATATTTTTCTGTGTAAATTCACGAGGATCATTACCAGTATCTAAAGCATATTGTTCTGCCGGCAAACCAAAAGCATCCCACCCCATAGGATGTAATACATTGTAACCTTGCATTCTTTTATATCGTGAGATGATATCCGTTGCCGTATATCCTTCTGGATGACCTACGTGTAAACCAGCACCAGATGGATAAGGAAACATGTCTAATGCATAAAATTTCTTTTGTCCTAAATTATCATTCGTTTTAAAGGTCTTATTTTCTTCCCAGTAATTCTGCCACTTTTTTTCAATTTCCTTATGATTATAATTCAACACATTTCCTCCTAATTCATAAAAAGACATCTCTACTATTAATGATTTGAAAGGGACGACCTGTGCCGCGTTACCACCCTTATTCGCTAACAGTTAGCGCACTTCATTTTAATAGTAAGAGATGTCTAGTTAAATGTCGTTTATGTTAATAAGTCATTTAGTCCTTAACACTAGCTCTCACCAACACTAGCTCTCTGTAGAAAAGCCTCTAAATGCTTAATACTATACGTGTTTAATATTATTGTATATGGTCAATGAATGCAAGTAGTTAATTAAATATCATTACTTTAATTAAATACCATTCTGATTTCGTCGTCTTCTTGATTGATGTTGATTTTTAAAATTCTTGGGTAACACTTTATCATAGAAACTTAAAAATAACAGTGCAAAACTTAATAATATAATCATCCCAATAAACATCATACTCATATTAAATGTATCTACAAGTATACCCCCAATAAATGGTCCAAATGCTTTACCCACTGTAGATGCTGAATTAACAAATCCTTGGTATTGCCCTTGCTTTCCAACTGGTGCAAGTTGATTTGCTATAGTTGGTACTGCAGGCCAAACAAACATTTCTCCAAAAGTTAAAATGACCATGCCAACTACAAATATAGCAAAGTGATTTGCAAAACTCGTCACTAGGAAAGAACTCATAAAAATTAAAATACCTACAAACATTTGATGTTTTAAATTACCTTTTAATAAGATAATAATTGGTCTTATTAAAGGTTGAGCTACTAAAATCATAATTCCATTGATTGTCCATAATACACTATATTGAGACATTGAAATATTAATTGATTGTGTGAATGAAGCTATCGTTGTTTCCCATTGAATATATGCAATCCAACAAATTGCAAACATTGCACATACTAGCATCATAGCAGTAAATCGTTTTTTATTTTCTTTGCTTTTTAAATCTATCGAATCTTGTGGTTTAAATTTAGCATTAATCTCTAAATTGAACTGTGTAATCGCCACGATGGCAAAAAGTACATACATAATGAGGTTTGCCATAAAAATATAATTGAAACTAAATTCAGCCACAAAACCTCCTAATGCCGCGCCTAAAGCAACCCCTATATTTTGTGCTAAGTAGATAGCATTAAAAGTTTGTCTTCCTCCATTAGGCCAAACGGCACCTGCCATCGCATAAATAGCAGGAACTATCATTCCGCCACCAAATCCAAGTAGTACTAACCAAATTGCATACCATGGCCAGCCATGAAACAAGTTGAGTAATGTGGTACTACATAAACACGTAAATGTACCTATTAAAATCGTTTTGTAACCACCAAGTTTATCAAACAAAGAACCACCTAACAAATTACCTACAACCATTCCAAATGAATTAATCATCAAAACGATACCTGCAATTGTTAAACTCTTATGAAGTTCTTCCTTCATGAAAATTGTATTTAAAGGCCACAAAAAACTGGCGCCGGTTATATTAAGTGCCATACCTATAACTAGCCACCATACTGATTTAGGTATATTCATATCATGAGTCCCTCTCTTTATATTTTTCTCAATCTACAATAGACACTATAACACTAAAATATGTTAAAATCTGTACTTAGAACCTAAATAGAAAGGAAAATGTATTATGGGTAACTATTTCCCGTATGCCTTTGAAGATAAACGCTATCACACATGGAACTATCATTTAAAAAACAAGTTTGGTCAGAAAATATTTAAGGTCGCATTAGACGGAGGTTTTGATTGCCCAAATAGAGATGGTACTGTAGCTCATGGAGGTTGCACATTTTGTTCTGCAGCAGGAAGCGGTGACTTTGCAGGTAATAGAGCTGAACCAATTGAAGTTCAATTCAAAAAAATAAAAGAACGTATGCATGAAAAATGGAGTGAAGGTCAATATATTGCATACTTTCAGGCGTTTACAAATACGCATGCACCTGTTGAAGTACTAAAAGAAAAATATGAACCTGTCTTAAAAGAAGATGGCGTCGTTGGTTTATCAATCGCGACAAGACCTGATTGTTTGCCTGATGATGTTGTAGAATATTTAGCTGAACTTAATCAGCGCACTTACTTATGGGTAGAGTTGGGCCTACAAACTGTGCATCAGTCAACTTCCGATTTAATAAATCGTGCTCATGATATGCAAACATACTATGACGGCGTAACAAAATTACGCAAACATAATATAAATGTTTGTACGCACATAATCAACGGCTTACCAGGTGAAAATTATGACATGATGATGGAGACTGCTAAAGAAGTCGCTCAGATGGACGTTCAAGGTATTAAAATTCATTTATTACACTTGCTAAAAGGAACGCCTATGGTTAAACAATATGAAAAAGGTATGCTCGAGTTTATGAGTCAACAAGATTATACCAATCTTGTTTGTGATCAACTTGAAGTATTACCCCCAGAAATGATTGTGCACAGAATCACTGGAGATGGACCTATAGATCTAATGGTTGGACCAATGTGGAGTGTTAATAAATGGGAAGTATTAAATGAAATTGATAATGAGCTTGCTAGACGAAACTCCTATCAAGGTAAAATGAACAAGCAGAGTATACAATCATGAAACTAGAACGTATTTTACCCTTCTCTAAATCGTTAATTGATTCTCATATTAATCATAATAGTATTGTAATTGATGCAACATGTGGTAATGGGAATGATACTGCTTATTTTGCTCAACATGTTCCAAATGGATTTGTCTATGGATTCGATATACAAGAACAAGCAATTTTGAATACGCACAAAAAAACAAAAGATTATTCGAATGTAAAATTAATCCAATCTGGTCATGAAAATGCTAAATTGCACATTCCCGCCCAACATCACGGTTGCATAGATGCTGCTATTTTTAATCTAGGTTATTTACCGAAAGGTAACAAAGAAATTGTCACTAAACCTGAAACAACAATTATGGCTATTAATGAAATCTTTGATATCTTAAGTATTGAAGGAATTATTATATTAGTTATATATCACGGTCATGAAGAAGGTAAAGTAGAAAAAGAAGCACTACTTGAATTTTTACAAAACTTTGATCAAAATAAAGCTCATATATTACAATATCAATTCATAAATCAAAAGAATAACGCTCCTTTTATCTGTGCTATTGAAAAACGTAATTAAAAAATTTATACACGTGCACGTAAAAAGAACCTGAGACAAGCAAACATTTTGTCCCAGGTTCTTTTTTAATTATAAATTTCATCACGAAGTATACCTTACTTTTAAGTGCTATTAAGTTTACTGATCCTCATAATTTTGAAAACACTCTTTAATATAGTTCAACAACTAATTCTCATAATTATACCCATGATTCAAATAAAATAATTTGTTCAGTTAAAGATTTAAAGCACGTTAAATTAAACTGCTAAAATAGATTGTAAACTAGATTGCATTGGTTCAGACTTGATTTTAATTGAGTCATCAATAAACTTTAACAAATCTTCTTTTTTAGAATTTTGCTTGTCATTAAAATGAATAATAACTGTACGTTCATCATCTTGAGGTCTTTCTTTGTAAATCCACTCAAGATTAACTAAATTATTATAAGTACGTGTACGTTTATACGGTTTAATATGAACATATTTATCCATTTCCTTTAAAGTCATTGAGCCTTTTTCCAAAAGTGTAAGTAAAATCAAAATTTCCTCTTTAGACATTCCATATTCTTCTTTGATTGTATTAAAAATTGAATCAATCTCTTTGAATAATGTCTCTAATTGTAAAATACCATAAACCCTGTTCTTTTCACTATTAGCCAAAATTAACATCTCCCAAATAAAAAATTGTGAATTCTATAAACTAACTTAACCATTTCCCCCAAATTTAATTTTACAAATAGTCAAGTTATTAAACTTTAGAATTATACCCTTTTATTTCAATAATTGAGCTACTTAAAATCAACTTTATCCGTAAAAAGATTTAAAAATGAGATTTAAAAAAATCTTACATCTAGTGCAACTCAAATTCTAACCCAAAAACTTAGCGTTAATACATATTAAAATTAAATTAATTATATAAGCAAAATATATCAATTCTACATTTAAAACGCAATAATTTTGACAAAACTTTCTATACAAATTGTTAAATATATTTTTTATTAAACCAAACTAAATATATTCTTAAAAATTATAAGAGCCCGTACAAGTTTAAGATGTACGGACTCATTACTATAGTCCCAGTATAAAACCGAGTTTCTTATTCACATTATAGAATTGTATACGAATTGATATCATTTTTCTTTCGCTCACTTAAATGTCTTCAATTTCCTCTTCATTTACTATAAAACCCATAGTATTTACACTATTATTCAAAAATGATAGAACATATCTCATCACCAAATCGCGTTCAGGTTCATTATGTATTTCATGATATAATCCATCCCAAACTTTAAAGTACATCTCTTTCGACTTTAATTTATCTTTCATTTCATTAATAGATTGAGTTTCTAAAATTTTATCATTGGTACCATACATTATCAATGCTGAAATAGGTTTAATATCTCTGATATGATCCATTGTTTCTTTCATCTTTTCATTTATAAGGTTATACCAACTATATGTTACCTTTTTAAGCATTAGTCCATCATTTGCTGTTTCTTCAATAATTTCATCATTACGTGTTAAATCTTGAGGAGTTATACCAACTTTAAATCTAGTATCTTTAGAAATTTTACCAACATTAGAAATCAATTTATTTTTGCGCCCTTTATAGTCTCTCTTTAGTTCTAACATAGGTGAAAATAACAAGATACCCTCAATAGGTAATTCTGTTTTCTCAAGCAGATTTAAAATGATGAGACCACCTAGTCCCACACCTAAAACAAATGTTGGAATTTTATATTCATTAGCTATTTTTATCCACTCTAATATATTTTCATGATACGTATTAAAATCATCTATTTGTCCCTTTTGAGCTCGTGAAGTTTGCCCTTGTCCCGGTAAATCGCCCATGATAACGTGATAACCATTTCGTCTTAACATCGTGATAACATATGCATATCTACCTGTATGTTCTAAAATATTATGAGCAATGACAACAACGCCTTTTGCGTCATTTTCTGTTTCCCACTTCCACATTTTCTAATTGCCCCTTTTTATATGTTCTTTATTAATATAATTATAGCAAACCAAACATATTGAATGCTATTTTAAGTGAAATTTGATAGATATTTAAATATTTTCTTTAACTCTTCAAATACATCTAAAAGTAAAAATACTCTTTAAGTGTTCACACTCTTTATGTAAACGCTTTCTTAAGCTTAATTTTCATGATACACTATTTAAAAATATCATACTCTAGTATAACGGAGGTATTGCATATGTCATTATTTAAAGATTTTTTCATTGCGTTATCTAATCATACATATCTTAATAAAATAGCTAAAAAGATGGGACCTCAAATGGGAGCAAATCGTGTAGTCGCAGGAAATACGATTCATCAATTAATTGAGACTATACAATATTTAAATGATTATAATATTTCAGTTACTGTCGACTCATTGGGTGAATTTGTTAATACTAGAGAAGAAAGCATTAAAGCTAAAGAAGAGATTTTAGAAATTATCGATGCAATATATAACAATAATGTAAAGGCACATATGTCAGTCAAGATAAGTCAACTTGGAAGTGAGTTTGATTTAAATCTTGCTTATGAAAACATGAGAGAAATTTTACTTAAAGCTGATAAGAATGGGAAGATGCATATTAATATTGATACAGAGAAGTACGATAGTCTTTCTAAAATTCAACATATTATTGATAGATTGAAAGGTGAATTTAAAAATGTGGGTACAGTCGTTCAAGCCTATCTGTATGAAGCCGATGATATAATTGATAAATATCCTGAATTACGTTTGAGACTTGTGAAAGGTGCTTATAAGGAAGATGCGTCAATCGCTTTTCAATCAAAAGAAGAAATTGACGCAAATTATATTAGAATTATTAAAAAACGACTACTAAATTCAAAGAACTTTACATCTGTGGCTACCCATGACAATGAAATAATCAACCAAGTCAAACAATTTATGAAAGAAAATCATATTGGCAAAGATAAAATGGAATTTCAAATGTTGTACGGTTTTCGCACGGAATTAGCACAAAAAATAGCTAATGAAGGTTATTTTTTTACAGTTTATGTACCATACGGTAATGATTGGTTTGCGTACTTTATGAGAAGACTAGCAGAACGGCCTCAAAACTTGTCATTAGCTATAAAAGAATTTACTAAACCCAAAATCTTAAAAAAGCTAACCTTGGGTATAGGTATATTTGCAACTTTATTGACGTCTCTTATTCTTGGCATTAAAAGACATAAAAAATAAAATAAAGGCATGGAGTATTTTGATATCTACTTCATGCCTTTATTTTTTTAATTGATTTGCTTAATTAGATTAGCCATTTCGATTGCACTAACTGCTGCTTCTGAACCTTTATTTCCAGCTTTAGTACCAGCTCTTTCAACTGCTTGTTCAATACTTTCAGTTGTTAGAACTCCAAAAATCACCGGAGCATCTGAAATGTCGTTTGCTTTAGAAACACCTTTAGCTACTTCATTACATACATAGTCATAATGTGAAGTTGCGCCTCTAATCACACATCCTAATGTTATCACAGCATCATATTCACCTTTTTGAGCTAATTTTTTTGCAACGAGTGGAATTTCGAATGCGCCAGGCACATAAGCTACATCAATATTTGTATCTTCTACTTCATGACGAATAAGTGTATCTTTAGCCCCTTCAAGTAAACGTGTAGTAATAAAATCATTAAATCTACTAACAACAATCGCAATTTTTAAATCCTTACCAACTAATTTACCTTCAAAATTCATTTTCGAGTCCTCCTATATTAAATGTCCCATTTTATTTTTTTTAGTTTCCATATAACTATGGTTATATGGTGTTTCTGGAACGATAAGTTCAATTCTATCTACGATCTCAATGCCGTAATCTTCTAAACCTTCAAATTTTTTAGGATTATTGCTGAGCAAGTTAATTTCACTTATATCAAAATACTTTAATATTTCAGCTGCAACATGATAATCTCTCAAATCCTCATCAAAACCAAGAGCAAGATTTGCAGTAACTGTATCATAACCTTTTTCTATCAACTCATATGCGCGCAACTTATTAATTAACCCTATTCCTCTACCTTCTTGAGGTAAATAAATAATCATTCCACCATGTTCGTCAATATATTTCATTGACGCTTCAAGTTGTGCCCCGCAATCACATCTTTGACTATGAAAAATATCCCCAGTCAGACAAGCAGAATGCATACGTACATTAGGATTGCTTTTTAAATCTCCTTTAACAATAGCAACGATTTCTTCATCGCTATAATCCGTTGTAAATCCATACATATCAAAATGACCAAAATCTGTTGGCATCTTGACCTTTGCCTTAAGGTTAACATTAAGTTCAACAGCCTTACGAAAAGCAACCAAACTTTTTATAGTAATCATTTTTAAATGGTGGCGTTCTTTAAATGACTGGAGATCTTCACCCTTAGCCATTGTCCCATCATCATTCATAATTTCGCAGATTACTCCAGCTGGTTGTGCTCCTGTTAACCGTGCCAAATCTACGGCAGCTTCAGTATGACCATTACGTGTTAACACACCATTCTCTTTTGCTATAAGTGGAAATAAGTGCCCCGGACGATGAAAATCTTCAGGATTAGTATTTTCATCTATGAGTGCTCTAGCCGTTTGTGTACGTTCATGTGCACTGATTCCTGTAGTAGTTTTATAATAATCAATGCTTACAGTAAAATGTGTGCCATAAATATCAGTGTTATTTTGCTCCATAGATTGTAGTTTTAATCTTTCAGCTATAGATTTATCAATTGGTGCACAAATCAGACCACGACCCTCTTTAGCCATAAAATTAATGGTATTATCATCCATCCATTCCGTAACAGCTACAAGATCTCCTTCATTTTCTCTATCTTCATCGTCAACTACAATAATGCTGTCTCCATTTCTTAAAGCCTCTATAGCCAACTCAATTGTATCGAATTGCATGTGATATTCCTCCTAAAAACCAAATGCTCTAAGCTTTTCTTCTGTTAACTGCGATTGATTTTGATTCATGATGTTTTCAACATATTTGAATAGTACGTCAGACTCCAAATGCACTTTGTTGCCTACTTTTTTAGATGAAAGAATAGTAGATCGACGTGTTTCTGGTATAAGATGTATATCAAAAGTATAATCATGTAAATCAAATACAGTAAGACTAACTCCGTCTACAGTTATAGAACCTTGCTTTACCATTTGATTCAAAATATTTTTAGTTGTTTTAATAGAAATAATTTTTGAGTTAGCAGTTTCATTGATTTTAGAAATTGTTCCAAGCTCATCAACATGACCTAACACGAAATGTCCACCAAATCTCCCACTTCCACTCATGGCTCTTTCGAGATTAACTTCTGTATTACGTTGAACACTTCCAAGATATGTTTTGTTTTCAGTCCCTTTGATGACTTGAACTGAAAAACTTGAGTCAGTGAAATCTATCACAGTTAAACATGCACCGTTAACACTTATTGAATCACCAATATGCATATCAACTAAAATGTTTTGTGCTTTAATTTCAAGCGTTCTTACTGATTGCTCAGAGCGAACTTGTTGTACAGTACCTATTTCTTCAATGATACCTGTAAACATAGACATTCACTTCTTTCGTAATTTCAATTTTAAATTTTGATTAATTAACTTGGAATCAACAATTTCAAATTGAGTTGCTTCAGGCAAATCAATGACCTCGTCAGTCTTATAAAATTGATGTTTGCCAGAACCACCAATTAATTTCGGGGCTATATATAAAATGAGTTCATTTAGATGTTTGGATTGGAGAAATTGAGATGTAATATTTGGGCCTGCCTCGACTAACAGTTTCCCAATACCTCTTTGATATAAGTCTTGTAATATTGTCGTTGTATCACAATTACTTATATTTATTATTTTAATAAAACTTTTATCTGTTTTTAATTTTTCATTTTCAGTGTAAATCCATATCTCCGATGCAGTATCTTTAAATATTTGTTGATTAAAATCGAGTTGACCTTTCTTAGAAAGAATAACTCGAATCGGATGCTTTCCATCAGGAACCCTGGTTGTATACAATGGATTGTCTGCTTCAATGGTTCTACGCCCAGTAATAACTGCATCATGCTCATGTCTTAATTGATAAACATCTTCTTTAACTTCTTTGTTTGTTATCCACTTACTTTCATTAAAGTCTGTTGCTTGTTTACCATCTAAACTAGATGAGACCTTTACAGTTACTTCTGGAACTTCGTTTCTTTTAGCAGTAAAAAAGTCACGGTATAATGCAGCTGCATTTTCATTATATTGAAATTCAACCTCTATACCAGCTTCTCTCAGAATCTCGTCACCCTTACTTACTAAAGTAGTATCTTTAACAGCATAGATGACCTTAGATATGCCCGCTTCAATGATTTTATCCACACAAGGTGGTGTTGAACCATGGTGTGTGCAAGGTTCTAATGAAACGTATATGGTAGCACCTTGGGTATTTAAACCTGCCATTTCAATAGCTTGTACTTCGGCATGTTTATCTCCCTTTTTTAAATGTGCACCTAAACCTACAATCCTACCGTTTTTAACAACAACGGATCCTACTGGTGGATTAACACCTGTTTGTCCATTTACCATTTTTGCTAGTTGAATAGCATCATCCATAAATCTACTCAATTGATCACCTCAAAAAAAACCTTATACCTATACTGTAGGCATAAGGAGATATCTATATCTTTAAATAAGCCTATTAGTATACTTAAAATTGCACATAAGTATACAATACGCTTATCATAACTACACGAATTTGTGTAAGTCGATAATTCAACTTCTTTCTCCCATCCAGACTCTAACTGTCGGCTCTAGATTCACACTAGATCAGCCACTAACATCAAAAACAATATTAGTGGGTCGCAGGCTCAATTTACTGCCGGTTGGGAATTTCACCCTGCCCCGAAAGAAATATATGAAATTGTTATGATTAATTGAGTCCAGTAGTTCTTCACTACATTGTAAATCTTACTATATTTAAATTTAAAATACAATTTTATAGCTTACTTTATTAAAAGATTTTATAAGAATATATTAAACTCACAAACACGCTTAATGCATATTACTTATTTCTATTTTCCTGTGTTATATATAATTGAGATACTGTATCAACAACTTGATTAACAATCATCTTTACGCCATTTCTAAGTTTATTGACACCGTTGGTCATTTGTCCAATTGCAATCACATTTTTTAAGGTTCCATATCTAGGGCTTATGACTTGATTTGTTTCTGGGATAATTTGAATGCCACCCATAGGATGACGTTGAACAATTTGTCTATTTTCTAAGTTTAAAATTAATTGATCATCCTCATCTAATTGAGAAAGATGTGTTTTAGAGCCCGTTGCATTAATAACGATGTCAAACAACTCATAATTTTGCGTAGTGTCGTTATACTTCAACATAAATTGATTATTTTTATGGACTATGTCTTCTAGCCCTTTTTTAATGACAAGTTCATTATTCTGTATTAACTTGATAAGTAAACGAGCTGTTCTAGGAGGCATTGGATTAGAATTTAACTGAATAATTTTAGTGTATTTACGATTAAAAGTTTCTTGATCTTTAACGCTCAAACTATTCCAAATCCAGTTTAAATTTTCTTTTAAATGTTCAATGATACTTTGGAATATCCCCATTTCTTCTTCATAATTTAAATCATACTCCAAGTCTTTGACATGGTTTCCAGTTCTACGATAAATAAGTTTTTTAAAATCTATTCCATAATCTTCACATTCTTTTAAAAATAATGAAACTACTTTTTCTAATGGTACATTACCAAAGTGATTTTTCATAATTCCATTAAATCGTGATTTAGTTAAATGCGTAAACTGAATTTTAGTCATTTTCCCTCTAACACTTGGCAATGCTGCAGAACGACTTGTCATAGTAATGGGTAAAGATGGATGATGTGCAGCTACATATCTCACAGCATCTAAACTAGCCAACCCTGTTCCAATAATCACGATTCGATCTGAATCTTTAACATTATCAAGTGTATGATATGTAGGATACGGCGTTTGTATATAGCCTTTAGTTCCCTTCAAATCATAAGGGTCATGGTAACTAAAAGTTCCAAAAGTTAAAAATAAATAATCGTATTCACGCCATTCTTTTTCATCATCACATGTACATACATGATATTTTAAATCTGTGTCATCAACATCGCATTGTGTAAAAATTTCTTGTACTTTATCATTGATAATAGTTAAATTATCAAATTGGTCATTATAATAAGATAAATAAGACTTCATATAATGACCAAATACAAATCTAGGCAAATATTGAGGATTACTAAAATTAAATTCCGTCTGATTTTGATACCACTTCCAAAACTCTTGATCATCATCAAGATTTAAGCTCATGGATTTTGATGGCATGTTAATAAGTAGTTCGCTACTATCATTTTGAAATGGAACACCTTGGCCCATATTTCTATCATCGTCATATACATCTACTTTTAATTGAGAAAAGTTTTCATGTTTAACGAGTTGGCGTAACACACTTACACCAGCTGTTCCCATACCTATTATTGCTACACGCATGTAAATCATCCTTATGTATTTATTATTAGTAGTTACGTTTTACTGTACACTTTTTCACTTTATCTATATTACCTATTTGATTGACTTTTAATCTTAAAATAGTATGCTAAAATTTATTTGAGGTGAAGCTTATGAAATTTATAGTTAAAGTTTTAATTGCTTTTGCAGTTCTGTTTACAATACTATCGCGAAAAAACAAAGCTGAATAATTTAACATTTAATCCAATAAATTAAAAACACCACTATAAAACTATTGAGAGTTAACTATTGCTTAAATCTAAATTAATTTTAATTAGCACGATTAACTTCACAACTTTTATTAGTGGTGTTTAGTTTAACTATTTAATTTATTTTTGGTGTTTATCGTCATCTTTATAAACATATAATTTGAAGTATTTACCTTCTGTTTTCATGTTCTTGTAGAAATCTGCAATGATATTCGCGTTACTTTCAGCCCATTTTATATCAGTAGCATATTGGTGTTCACCCGGGTTTTTAGGGTTCCATCTCATACTATAAAGTGTATTTTGATCGTCATGAGATAAGAAATGCTTATGAATAAAATCAGCGCCACCATAAATAGCTTTTTGTGGTGTGTCCCATCCATGTTTTTTAGCATATTCGGCACCTGTTTTAATAGGGTCACTATCTAATGCACCAACACCATAGAAATTGTAATATTTTTTACCATCTATTTCTACACCATTAGCCAGTTCACTTTTAGCTGCGCCTGTTTCTAATAGAGCATGAGAAATAAGATATACTTCATTGACATGTTTAGACTTTGCAGCATTAATAAAATCATCTGTATGTTTTAGTAGTACTGGTCTATCAAACAACATGCGTTTAATTCTGTTTTTATCAATGCCTTGATACTTAGACAAATCTAAAAATTGATATTTTTGTTTATCATCATCTATGAATTTACTACTATCCATAGCTTCTTTAATTTCTGTACCAGACGCATCACGCCAAGCTGTATTTGCTTTGTTAGATACTTGTTGGCTCGTATAATTGTGTATTTGCTTTTTAGATGCTTTATCTAAAGTTTTATCTAATTTTTCAACCTTTTCAACTGGTTTGACATGTTTGAAAAATATTTGATCTGAAATCATTGAAAAGAAGATAAAACCTGTAACAACAAATACAATTAGCAAACCTATGATAGCTAATATTGAGCCTTTCTTGTGCTTAGTCATATTCACACCTCTTAGGTCATTGTTGTTAAACTAGTCATTCTATTACGATAATCAAGTTTAACATTATTCAAACACATTCACAATTTGAAACTTCTTTTGTTACAAATTCATAAATAAATGGTAATCAAATTGAAATTTAAATAAATAGGTTACACGTTGCACATATTAAAATAATAAGACAAGAATCGAAAATTTTTGATGCCAAATGAATGTTTTATAAATTGACAAAACTTAAAAATTTCATTAATTATTATTAAACAACAATATTAACCCTTATTTTTATGGCAATTAGATTTAAATTTTAAATCATTTAAATATTATAGTGTTGAATAGGTTTTATAAACTCAAATTTAGTCACTATGGTGACACTCTAAATATTAGTTCTTATAATTCATCATTATGAAACTTACAGCTTGTGATCTATTTTTATAATAGTATTTATTCAAATCTATAGTTCCTTCAATTTCACCTTCACGGTATTTCATCTCATTGGTGAAATTATTAATCATCACAAAATCAGATCGATCTCTAATAATATCCAAATCATCATTTCTTGCAAAAAAGTGCTCGAGATTTAAATGTGCATAATCCATAAAAGTTCCTCCTTTTTACTCAAAAAGTATTTATGTTGAAAAGCCAAGTTAGCGTGCAAATAAAACACTTATTTTTACATATTAATAAAGTCTATGACTACTATTTAACACCTATTGCTTCAATTACGCAAATGATTATTTTCAAACAATAAGTTAACTTCTATTTATCCGGAAATCATTTTATGTGCACAAATAGGAGTTAATTACATGTCATTTGAGGAAGCATATAAAAAATACAACAATATCATACATTATTTGTTAAAAAGTTATCAAATCACTTATAATTATGATGAATTTTATCAACAAATGCTCATTAAAATGTGGCAACTTACACTCGATTTTGATGAACAACAATCTTCTTCTTTTAAATCTTATCTATTTATACGCCTAAAATTCTATCTTATAGATTTATTTAGACAAAAAGACAATACGCTTAATATATGTAGCATTGACGCCCTTTCAGAACTTTCTCCGTCATTTTCAATCAACGAAATCGATTTACTTATTAAAGATATTTCACAACAGTTACTTCCACGCGAACGAGATTGGTTAACCTTATATTTACAAGGATACAAACAATATGAAATTTCCCAAATTTTAGATTTTTCACCTACAACGATTAAAAAAATAAAATCTAACGCAATACGAAAACTACGTCGTTATTTAAATTCATCTACAAAGGATTGACATCTATGAAATGTATATCAACGCATTCACTTTTATATATTCAAACTGCGTTTTCAACAAATGTTGAAACCTATATTCAGTATGAACATTACGCTATTCATTTACCATGTACACCTGAAAAAACATTACATTATTTATTGGAATTACATCAAAAATCCTATCATAATCAATGTATGTTATCTAAAAATATTTTAAACATTAAAAAATTCATACCTATCTATATTAATGAGGAAACCATATTATTTCCAGTTACGCAAAAACGTGCACCGATTAAATATTTTATCAATGCACGAAATATTATAGGAATTCATTCTTCAATTCATACCACAATGATTGTTTTTGAAGATGGTACGACTATCGAACTGAACATCCCCTATACACTTGTAACAAAAAAATGGCAAGAAAGTCTTACCGTAGGTCATATCATAGAGAAAACTACCTTTTATTAAATTTATATTCTAAAAGCTTCTTAGTAAACAATGAAGTCGTATGTTTAATAGCATATAAACTAGCAATCATTATAATTATCGCGACAATCAAAACAGTTAACATAACAAAAACTGATAAATCAATATTTGGGTTGATATAGGCATGCACGATAGCTAAGCTGGCCACTAACCCTAAAATAAAGAGTCCGAGCAAAAATGCATAAGCTAAAACCATACAAATTAAAAGTACGAACACATGAGAAGTCGATTTTTTCTTATGATTAAATATAAATTTCTTTAAATATTCATTTGAAAATCTTATTGGCTTATTGGTATCAATACTTTTATTCTGATCAACTGAGTCAATATATTTGTTAAGCGCATTCTTCTCTTTAGCATTTAAAAACCATAATTGCTTATTTACTCTTTTGATGAATTCATTTTTACTCATTTGATAGGTACCTCTTTTCAGAATTAGTCATATTTATCAATAGTAAATGAATCAAACTATTCTTTCAAATCTTCTTATATAACTAAAATAAAACAGCAATCTAGTGAAATAAATCCACTTAATTGCTGTTTTTTTACATTTATAAAATTGACAAACCGGAACTTTGAATGTCTTTGGCAAAACCTTTGACTGTATCTACTGAAAGTTCTCCTATATCACGGCCTAAATTGTTATTAACCTTTTTTACAACATCAGCTGGGCAAGTAATAATATCAGCTCCAATTTCATCAGCTTGAATTACATTATATACTTCACGACAACTTGCCCATAATAATTGAACACCTTCTTTACTATGAGTGACCTTAACTGATTCTTTCATCAAAGGAAGTGGATCAATCCCAGTATCTGCAATGCGTCCTGCAAATACTGACACATATGTTGGCACACCTTCAGTCACAGCGTCAGTAATTGCTTTTACTTGCTCTATAGTATAGACAGCTGTGACATTCAACCTTACCTGTTTCGATGATAAACGTTTAATTAATGGTAGTGTAGACTCACCAGTTGTTGTAACAATAGGAATTTTTACAAATACATTATCACCATATTGTTTTAAAATCTCAGCTTCTTTTTCCATAGTAGGTAAATCGTCAGCAAACACCTCAAAAGAAATTGAAGCGTCGGGTATTTCACTAACCACTTCCTCTGCAAAAGCTTTATAATCAGTTACACCCGCTTTAGCCATCAAGCTTGGGTTCGTTGTAAAACCATCAACGAGTTGATTCTTATATGCTGATTTCATTTCTTCAATATCTGCACCATCCGCAAACACTTTAACATTTAATTTTGTCATGTCATTTCTCCTCCTGAACGTGAAAGGTCAATACTATCAATTATATGTATAGAATTGATTATTTGTATGTATATCAGACTAAAACTAGGGATAGCGATTTATTATCACGTTTTAAATTTAAAAATTTTATAACTTATTTATAACATGACCTTGAAATGTAAGCGAATTATTTGCTTTAATTTTAAATATACTGTTTAAAATGGAATGAAAATTACTATGTTTAAGTTTAATAAATATGATAGTATATTGTAATAATGTTTATCTAGGAGGCAGTTTATGGCTCGGTCAAAAAAGTACTTTTATCTTAGTCTATTAATGATAATTTTAAGTTTTTTCTTTAATACCAATAATTCATTATTGAGTAATATATTTCAATCGTTTATGAAAATTGTTGTAGTTACAAGTATCGTTAATATTATAATACTTATTTTATCGATTGTTTTTGCCGATAAATCTATAAAGTATGCTAAGGAAAGTTCAGATTGGATTAGATTTGCAAGCAAAATATTACCATTGATTATTTTAATCACTGTTATTATCCATATTCTTTCATCTTTACATACTTTTGGTTACATTTTTAAATAATAATAATCAACTCTTTTATATTTTGAGGTGAAATATAGATGCAATATCTATATATTTTTGTAGGTGGTGCTTTAGGTGCATTGATAAGATTCTGTTTATCAATGCTTAATGAAGGTTCAACCATTCCGTTGGGGACATTTGTTGCAAATTTATTAGGTGCTTTTTTAATGGGTAGTATCGGCGCATTAAGCCTTTCACTTTTTAAAACTCATCCTAACATAAAAAAAGGGCTTACTACTGGTTTACTTGGTGCGTTAACTACCTTTTCAACATTTCAATTTGAACTTGTAACACTATTTAATCAGCATCATTTTATACTATTTACTATATATGGTGTGACGAGTTATATTCTAGGAATACTAAGTTGTTACCTCGGTGTCAAAATAGGAGGTAGATTTTCTTGATTACTATTTTGCTCGTTATGTTAGGTGGAGGAATAGGTGCTGTACTTAGAGCCCTTATCACAAATATATGCCAACGCTTATTCAATAGTAAAATTCCTATTGCAACATCTATAGTAAATATTACAGGTAGCTTAATTATCGGGTTTATGATGGGACACGCACTCGATAGCCATCATATGTTTCCTTTCTTTGTTACAGGTGTTCTCGGAGGTTTAACTACTTTTTCAACATTATCATCTGAACTTGTTAATATGTTAAGCCCTCAATTTAAACCAATACGTTTTGTAGTTTATTCCCTATTACAATTTATTTTAGGTTTCATTGCTTGCTTTTATGGATATCGCATCTAATATTAAAATAACTTTTACTAACGGTTATATTAATTTATTTCATAGATTATGATTTCTATTTGTATCTTGAATTTTCTTATTAATTTAGAAGCTCAACGAAACTAAATCCTTATTAAGGTCCTCAAGCTATCATGACAACTAGAATCATTGTAGTTAAAATAATAAACATATTCTCAACTCAACGATGTTATACCAATATATAATAATGAGCCTGGGAGAAAAAGGTCCAAGATAAGTATTTAAAGACAATTTCTATTGAAATAATATAGAAATT